>NZ_LVJN01000006.1 GCF_002109495.1 Magnetofaba australis IT-1 | reverse complement strand
GAGGACTTCGCCTTACTATCCGCAGAGCAACGGAAAGCTGGAGCGTTTTCACGGTAGTTTGAAGCGTGAGTGCATTCGGCCTCAGACGCCATTATCGCTGGAAGATGCCCAGCGGGTTGTGGGAAAGTACGTCGAGCATTACAACACCCGGCGGCTCCATAGCGCCATCGACTACGTCACCCCACAGGATCGCCTGGAAGGGCGGCATGTGCAGATCCTGGCCGAACGAGATCAAAAGCTTGAGGCGGCCAGAGAACGGCGTCGGACGACGCACCAAAAGCAGTCTTTTCAGCCATCCCAAAAAATGGCTGAAAAGGCGAACAGCTAACTGATATTTTGGTTTAGACGGTTGTCATGTTTCCGCTGAACCAGCACAGAAGTGGCTTCCCAATCACATTTTCGCTGAACAGCTTTTCTGTTCCATTGTTTGCTTCAGCAAAGCGACACCAGTCGTCATTGACCTCTCGAATGATATTGTGGCGGTCAAGACGGAGAATGACATTTAAAGCATTGGTTCGGTTATGGTCAGTCATGATGCTAGCGTCAGAAAAATGGGGCGTTTTCACCATTTATCATACTGTTCGAGCAGAATCTGGCGCGGTCACTAAGTCTGCTTTGAGTGACAGATCGCCACGAAGGCATTGCCTCATAAATTAACTTTGAACCAAGTTGATCTGCAATTTCAACATGATTTCCCATGGCAAGTCACGTTGTGAATTTTAGCGAGAGATCGAGATGTGAGACAAAGATGGTGAAGCTCTTGGTCGCGGAGGAGAGCAACTTGTCATGAGCTGATCTTGGAAGTTGATTTGCCTGTTTCAGCCAGTATGTTGGCCACTCTGGTGGACTTGGGTTGGAAAAGAACTCTTTGGGTAAATCATCAGGCAGTGCTTGATTGAGATTTCGGGCAATTACCGATGCGCCGAACCGAGATCCTTCTGTGCTGGTTCAGCGGAAACATGACAACCGTCTAAACCAAAATATCAGTTAGCTGTTCGCCTTTTCAGCCATTTTTTGGGATGGCTGAAAAGACTGCTTTTGGTGCGTCGTCCGACGCCGTTCTCTGGCCGCCTCAAGCTTTTCATCTCGTTCGGCCAGGATCTGCACATGCCGCCCTTCCAGGCGATCCTGTGGGGTGACGTAGTCGATGGCGCTATGGAGCCGCCGGGTGTTGTAATGCTCGACGTACTTTCCCACAACCCGTTGGGCATCTTCCAGCGATAATGGCGTCTGAGGCCGAATGCACTCACGCTTCAAACTACCGTGAAAACGCTCCAGTTTTCCGTTGCTCTGCGGATAGTAAGGCGAAGTCCTCACATGCGTCATGCCGGATTCCCGGATGAACGCCTTAAAATCGTTGGCAACGAACTGCGGCCCATTGTCTGAGATCAGCCGCGGCTTAGCTTCCGGATAGGCCTCCTGAGCTCGGAGCAGGACCACTTCAACCTCATCTTCCTTCATCGACTCACGAATCTCCCAGTGGAGGATAAACCTGCTACATCCATCCAGGACACTGCACAGATAGTAGAACGTCCCCTGGATATTCAGATAGGAGATGTCCACATGCCAGTGTTTATGCGGCTCCGAAGGCTGTTTGAACCCTGTGCCCTTCTGCGAGGGCGATGGGCTCCAACGACGCATCAGCCCGGCAGTTCTGAGCACACGCAGCACTGAAGAGGGGCTGACCGCCACCACGCCTGCATCCAGCATCATGTAGGTCAGGCGCCGATAGCCCTCTGACGGATGTTCATGGAAAAAGGCGACAATCGCTTCCCTTTCCCAATCGTCCAGCCAAAAATCTCGGGGAATACGGCCATTGTGGTCATTAACCATTCCATAGCGCTTGCGCCATGAATAGAACTTGCCCCTTTGCACGCCTATCCAGTTGATAATTCGGCTCGTGTCGATTTCGCTCTTGTCTGACCAAAACGCCACGAAATTCACCACCGAATCCCGTATGTCCGGCTCCACCCAGCAGCCGTTCAGCTCACCCCAAGACTTTTTTTTAGCGCAACATGCGCCTCAAGAAGCTCAGACATAACTTCATTTTTGGTTGCCAACTTCGCTTCTAGTTCGGCAATCTGTCGGTCACAAGCCTTTTGGCCGCGTTTGTCAGACAAGGCCGCTTCGCCGTTCTCAAACAAAGCCCTTTGCCAGCGATAGTACTGGCTGGGCTGAATGCCCGCCTCGTCGCACAGATCCGAGAGAACCACCTTCTCGACCAGGTGACGGCGCACATAGCCTACCTTCTGCTCAGCCGTAAATCTCCGCTTCTTCCGTTCCATACAAACCTCCGCTTATTATCTACACATTATAAACGGCTTGTTTGTCATTTTCCAACTGAACCGAAACACTTCCAGCAGGTAAAGCAATCCCAGGAGGGATGCTTCATCCTCAAGGAGGCAGTTATCCAGGGTGAATGCAAACGGGGCAGACCCTAGTTGACGTAAGTCAGAAGACAGAGACCCAGAACGAATCTGATACTCGGTTACCCACTCAAACTGGTTAGCCTTGCCATGCACAGAGTGTTCGAATGCTGTAAATGGACCAGCCAACGCTGCTAGCGCATTGGTGTAGAGGCGCTTATACCTAAGTTTAGGGGAAGTGAGGGGGGCAAGGAGAGGGTGCCGATCCAGTTTTTGATGAATGGGCCAAGTGGCCTCGCGCAGAGTTTTTAACACAACGGATTCAGGCGTCACTTGCATAATCTAAGCTCCATAAGTAGCGCGCGTAGTTTCAACGCCAACATACGGGCCTCGCGAGACCATGGCCTGGAGTGCCCCATTCGTTTCTCAATCCATTTTTCAAACGAGTGTCTAGGGGCGATTCCCAATGCGCCGTCATGATGCTCAAGAGGTTTATCCGGGCGTCCGCCCCATGATATTTCATGGATATGTTCACCGCGTGTGAGGTAAAGGCGGAAATAAGGGCATTTGGGGGCGAGGATCGACAGCGCCAGAACGCCAGTTACTTCGGAAAGAGGAAAACGGGAGATAGTCAGGCTGACTGAGTCTGTTGAGGCGATAAGATCAGACTGGTCATGACAGAACCACGCATCCAGACGAGTTAATGCGTCAGCGCCAATATCCAGTCCTGAGGTAAGATAATCATTGTCCAGGCACAAAACAGCGCCATCTGCTTGAAACCGTTTAATCAACCAGGCGGAAAACTCCGGCCACGCGTTTTCCAATCCGCCCATTCTCTCTATCAGTCCTTGAACTTGGTGTAGAGAGTGATCAATGCCATCAATCATGCGTAGGCGTGTATGAGTCTGAAAACTGGATACCGCAAACTCATGCGCCTTCACTCTCTTAGAGATTTGTTCAAGAATATACAGTGGAAGATATTTAGGCTCTCTATGGTGGGCGGCGATGAGGGCGACCAGTTCACCATTTACCACAATTGGAAATGAGAGAGAGGAACGAACCCCCATATTTGCCAGGTAAACTTGGTGTATAGGAGAGACGCTGCGCAGGTCAGTCCATGTCAAGTCGGGCTTCAGATCATGAAGAGAAATAATCGGCACAGACGCTTCCTGAGAATCAGGAATTGAACGCCATGGATTTTGTTTGTATAGAACTCGTGCAATGTGTGGAATGTCACTGGCAGGGAAACGCAATCCAAGGTAGCTGCCATAAGCGTCTTCTTGTCGGCACTCAGCCCGCACCTCTCCATCATGATCTTCACGGAAAGCATAATAGAGAACTCTTTGAAATCCGGAGAGCGACATCACGTAAGAAATGACAGACTGCTCT
>NZ_LVJN01000005.1 GCF_002109495.1 Magnetofaba australis IT-1 | reverse complement strand
CCCGCCCCGGCGGCGGCCCCCGCCATGGATCCGGCCGCCATGGCCGCCATGGAGATGGGCGGCTTCTCCGATGCGCCGCGCAAACCGGCGCTGCGCAAGCCCACCAAAAACAACAAGCGTGGCGATAAGGGCGGCAAAAACGCCGACAAGCCCAAAGCCGCAGCCTCTGGCGGCGGCCAGCCCAATGTGGAAGAGACGCTGCGCGTTTCGGTGTCGCTGCTTGACGAACTGATCAACAACGCCGGTGAATTGGTGCTGGCGCGCAACCAGTTGGTGCGCGCCAGCGCCGAAGTGGCCACCACCTATCCCAACTTCACCTCCCTGGTGCAGAACCTCGACTCCATCACCAGCCGCATTCAGGAGCGGGTGATGCAGGCGCGCATGCAGCCGGTGAGCGTGGTGTTCAACAAATTCCCGCGCATCATTCGGGACTTGGCCAAAAAGCTCAACAAGAAGATCGACCTGGAGCTGCGCGGCGGCGACGTTGACCTGGACAAATCGGTCATTGAGCACCTCTCCGACCCGCTCACCCACATGATCCGCAACGTCGCCGACCACGGCATCGAGCCGCCGGAGGATCGCCTGGCGATCTCCAAGCCCGAAGCCGGTCAGGTGGAGCTGGCCGCGTATCACGAAAACGGCATGGTCAACATCGCCTTGACCGATGACGGCGCCGGCATCGACGCCACCCGCATCAAAGCCAAGGCGCTGGAAAAAGGCCTGATCACCGAACGCCAGGCCGACACCATGTCCGAAGAGGACGCCCTGGGGCTGATCTTCGCCGCGGGCTTCTCCATGGCCAAGAAGGTCTCCGACGTCTCTGGACGCGGCGTGGGCATGGACGTGGTGCGCACCAACATTGAGAAGTTGGGCGGCACCGTGCACATCGAATCCAAGGTGGGCAAGGGCACGCGCATCATCCTCAAACTGCCGCTGACCCTGGCCATCATCCCCGCCATGATCGTGTCGGCGGGCAAGCAGCGCTTCGCCATCCCCGAAATCGGTCTGGTGGAGATCGTGCGCGTGGCCGAATCCGACCGCGCCAACCAGATCGAAATGGTCGGCAACGCGCCGGTGCTGCGTCTGCGCAACATGCTGCTGCCGCTGGTGGACCTGGCCGACGTTCTGGGCATCCAACGGGTGTGGCCCCCGGGCTCCGACATCCCTGACCGCCGCAACCGTCTGTCCGACCGCCGCGCGCAGTCGCAAAAGGCCAAGGACGCCGCCAACGGCGAGGACAATCCCAAGCCCAAACAGCCTGCGCCGGAACCGGCAACCTCGGAGAAGTCCCCGCGCGGCGATGAGCGGCGCGATAACAACGACCGCCGCGACGCCGGCGGTCTGGTGGCCTACATCATGGTGCTCAACGTGGGCGGCAACGAGTTCGGCATGGTGGTCGACGAGGTGCTGGACTCCGAAGAGATCGTGGTGAAACCGCTGCCTGCGTTCTTCAAAGACAACCCCTGCTTCTCGGCCACCACGATTCTGGGCGACGGCACCGTCTCCCTGATCATCGACTACGCCGGCGTGATGGAGCAGGCCAACATCAACTTCTCCAACGTCGAACGCGCCGCGCGCATGGACCTGGACGACGAGCGTCGCGCCGCCCTGCGCGAAAAGCAGAACATCATTCTGCTGGAGACCGAGTCCGGCCTGATCATGGGCATTGTGCACAGTATGGTCAGGCGGGTGGAGAAGATACCGCCCAACCTGCTCGACAACATCGGCGGTCTACCCTATGTTCGCTACGACGGCAAGACCTTCCGCGCGGTCTACCCCGACCACGTGTTGGGTCTGGAGGGCATGGGCATCTCCATGGGCTACGGCGACGAGCTGGAAGAGGGCGTCCAAGAGGACAACGATCTGTGCATGGTGGTGCCCAACATCCCCGATATGCAGGCGGGCCTCATCTTCAAACGCATCATCGACACCCGCGAGACCACCATCGATCTGGACTGCCGCGCCATTCGCGCCGAAGGTCTGTTCGGCTCCGCCCAGATCGATAACCGCGTGGTGCTGTTCCCCGATGTCAATTCGGTGTTCGACATCGCCGGCATCGCCACGCCGCATCCCACCCCCACCGTCAATGGCATGGGCCTGCGCGCGCTGGTGGTGGACGACACCCCGTTCCTGCGCGAGCTGACCAGCAGCTATCTGAACGGCTGTGGTTTCGATGTGGTGCAGTGCGAAGATGGCCTGTCGGCCATCAACCACCTGAAGGAAGAGTTCTTCGATCTGTTAGTGACCGATCTGAACATGCCCATCATGGATGGCTTCGAACTGGCGGCGGAGGTTCCCACCACGCCGCTGTCCGATATCCCCATGATCGCCACCACCAGCTCCATCTCCTCCGACCTGGAGAATCGCTGCACCCGGGCCGGGTTTGTCAACTGCGTGCCGACCATGGACAAGATGAAGCTGCTCATGACCGTGGCCTCCATGCAGGAAGTGGAAGAAGAAGAGTATTGAGCGTTTGCGCCCGATCATCCTGGGGATGGTCGGGCGCGCCAACCCCGCCCGCGCCAACCATGGCGCTGAGGTTTTTGGAGCCTGACGACTATGTTGGTTAGCACGTTCACCCTGGGCGATCTCTATTTGGGCATCGACATCATCCTGGTGCGGGAGATCAACCGCTCCATGGAGTGCACGCCGGTGCCGGGCGCGCCCGATTACATTCGGGGCATGCTCAATATCCGCGGTCGCGTGATCAGTCTGTTCGATCTGAAAACCCGTCTAGGGTGGTCGGAGGAGCAACAACGCAACGCCATGGCCAAAGCCGTCAATGGCAAGCGACCCAAACAGTACAACGTGATCATGAAGACTCGCAGCGAAGTGGGTCAGATCAATCGCGAACTGGCCCAAGCCAAGTGCCCCTGGCAGGATCCCGTGGGCTTGGTGGTCGACCAACTGGGCGACGTGCGCGATATTGTGGATGACAACATCCAACCGCCGCCGGCCAACTTGCGCGGCATCTCCGCCGACTTCGTGCATGGGGTGGTGGAGTTTGAGCGCAATCTGCTGGTGATTCTGAATGTGGCGTCGGTTTTGGGCATGGAGCCCAGCCAAAGCTGATCCGAACGCCAAGCGCCCTGTTCGAAGGCGCCCTGAGTTTTCATCATTGCACGCGCAGCGCCCGTCGGTTCTATCCAAGCGGTCCGCATTCAATCATGCGGTTGCACATCGAACTGGGTCCCAATGGAGTGCGCCGACCCAGCTTGAATCGGCTGATTGAAACGCTGCCTTTGCCACTGGATGTGATTCCCTTGCGCTTCTCCAGCGTCGTTTCAGCGCTTGCGCCGGAGTCGGGGAATCTGTTGATTTTTGTCTGCGCGCAGCCGCGCGCTCTTGCATGAGGCGATTCAACCATGTCAGGCACCATCACCGTCACGCGCGATAACGCGCAAACCGTCATCAGCATCAAAGGGCGTTTCAACTTCGAGATGCACTCGCAGTTTCGCACCGCCTATCAAGTTGAAGTGGACGGCGGCGGCGCCAATCGCAAATTTGTGATTGATCTGGCGGGCGCGGAGTATATCGACTCCTCCGCTCTGGGCATGTTGCTGCTGCTGCGCGAAGAGGCCGGCGCCAATGAAGCGGACATCGAAATCGTCAACGCCCAACCGGACATCCGCAAAATTCTGGAAACCGCCAATTTCCAGCGTCTGTTCAAGATCACGTGAGTCAGCGCGTCGCATCGGCTCGCGTTGATCGATGAAGATCCTCATTGTCGATGATGATCGCATTAACAGTACGATACTCAATCGTCTGTTGGTTCGCGATGGACACGAGGTGCTGACGGCGTTCAATGGCCGAGACGGTGTCGAAGCATTTATTGAGCATCAGCCCGATCTGGTGTTGATGGATATTCGCATGCCGCTGCTCAACGGATACGAGGCCGCGCGGCAGATCAAGCAGCACGACAGCGATCGCTTTACCCCCATTATCTTTCTGACCGCCGTTACCGATGATGAAGGGCTGGTCAAGTGCATTGACGCCGGTGGCGACGACTTCCTCACCAAGCCGTTCAACCGCGTCATTCTGCAAGCCAAGATCGGCGCCATGGAGCGAATTCAGCAGCTCCATCGCATCCTTGAAGAGCAGAAGTCGCAATTGGAGCAGAACGCGCAGCACATCCAGCAGGAGCTGGAGGTGGGACGGTTCCTGTTCTCCAACATCATCAGCGCCGGCAATCTGAAGGAAGCCCCCTGTCTGAAGCACTGGACGGCGGCCATGGATCAGTTCAACGGCGACCTGCTGATGGCCAGCTACGCCCCCTCCGGGGCGCTATATGTGATGCTGGGCGATTTCACCGGCCACGGGTTGTCGGCGGCGGTGGGCGCGCTGCCCATCTCCGAGATCTTCTACAACCTCACCGCGCAGGGCTACGCCATCGCCGACCTGGTCGAGCAGATGAACGCCAAGTTGCTGGAGGTGCTGCCCAAACGCATGTTCTGCGCCGCCTGCCTCATCGAAGTGGACGCGCGGCAGAAGAGCATGTTGATCTGGAACGGCGGTCTGCCGGATATCTATATCGTCGATGGCCAGGGACGGTTGAGTCGCCAACTGGCCTCGCACAATCTGCCGTTGGGCATTGTGCCGTTCTCGGCGGAGGATCGCAGCGCCGATCTGGTGGAGTTCGAGGATGACGCGTTGGTCTACCTCTTCTCCGACGGCTTGAATGAGACCGTCAACGCCGATGGCGAGATGTTCGGCTTGAGTCGACTGGAGGGGTTGCTGGACGGCGCCACGCCGCCGGATCAGCTGTTCGACCACATCATGTCGACCATCAACGCCCACCGCGGCGACGCCAAACAGAGCGACGACGTGACGCTGCTGGAGATCGATCTGCGCCGCGCTCTGGTGGGACATGATCAACCCACCACCGCCAAACATACACGCCGGATTCCGCCTGCGGATTGGAAGATTGAATTTCACTTTGAGGCCGATCTGCTGCGGCAGTTGGATCCACTGCCCACCATCATTAACGCCATCTCCTCGATTCAGGCGCCCATCGGCCACCGCGAGCGACTCTTTATCATCCTCTCGGAGCTGTTCACCAACGCCTTGGAGCATGGCCTGCTGGATTTGGATACGGATCTGAAACAGGCCTCACAGGGGTTTGCCGACTACTATGCGCTGCGCGCCGAGCGGCTCGCCAACCTCAAAGAGGGCGAGATTCGTCTGCAAATTCGTCACACTGGCAACGATTTGGCCGGAGAGTTTCACTTTCGGGTGGAGGATTCCGGCTCTGGATTTGACCCCAACGCCGTCTATTCGGAATTGGAAGGCAATATTCGGCACGGCGGGCGCGGCATTGCCCTTGTTAAATCGCTGTGTACGCGGTTAACCTATGCAGGAAAAGGCAATATTGCCGAAGCGGTCTACACGTGGACCTGTGACTGACCTGTATCGAGCGGATTGAGGCATCATGAGCCAGGCATTGAAGGTTATGGTGGTCGATGACACCATCACCTACCGCATGATCATGAAGAAAGTGGCGGAGACCATCCCCGGCATTATGGTGGTGGCGTCCGCCCCCAATGGCAAGGTGGCCCTGGAGAAGATCCAGGAGGACGCGCCGGACGTGGTTTTGCTGGACGTGGAGATGCCGGTGATGGACGGCCTGACCACGCTCAAGGAGATCAGTCGCAACCATAAGGATGTGACGGTGGTGATGGTGTCGGGGGTCTCACGCTCCAACGCCAACATCATTGTGGAGTGCCTCAACGCAGGCGCGCTGGATTTCGTCACCAAGCCGCTGGAGACCAACGCCGAACGCGCCAAACAGGCGCTGCGTCTGGACCTGGAGCCGATTCTCAAAGTCGTGGTGGCGAAATCCCGCGGCGGCGGTAAGAGTCTGTTGCGTCCCACGCCGGGCGCTCCCTCCCGCGATGACGCGCCGGAAGCCGAGGAGCCTGAGACAGCGGAACAGAGCGCCCCGACGCCGCGTGGCGCGCCTGCTCTGGACGCCAATGCGCGGCTGCTGCGCCCGGGATTGGCGGGCGCGCATAAAGGTCCTGGATTGCCGCCTGCGGCGCACCGTCCGACCACGGCGCGCGGCGCGCCGCCATCGC
>NZ_LVJN01000004.1 GCF_002109495.1 Magnetofaba australis IT-1 | reverse complement strand
CCTTGCCTTTGTCGTTACCTCGCGCCGGGCGGCCAAAGCGGCTATCGAACAGGTAATGGGATTGCAGCCGGATCATCTCTTCGGTCAGATCTCGGCGACCATCCCGGTAAACTTTGACCACGGCGATGCTGGTGTTGTCGTACAGAATGCTTTGGGGAACGCCGCCGAAGTGATCACAGGCGGCGTTATGCCCCGCACAAAACGCTTCCGTGGTTTCCGCGGGGAAGCCCATAACGAAGCTGTCGTCGCTGTAGGGCAGACTCATACAGAAAAAGTGGATCTTGCGCTCCACGCCGCCGATCACGCCGTGCGTTTGCCCAAAGTCCACCTGGGCGTGTCGGGCGCATGGCTGAGGGGAACAAACTTCTCTTTCAGATGCAGACGCTTGCCGCGCACATACTCCTTGACCGCGCCATATTTCCCGTCGTAGCCGTATTCATCGCACAGCCGTTCATATATCCGCTGCGCGGTGTGGCGCTCCTTCTTGATCTTCTCCAGATCGTTCTTGAGAATCTGATCTATGAACCCGGTGAACGGCCCCAGTTTGGGCAATCTGACCGGCTTGCTCCGCTGGTAGCCTGGCGGCTCAGGGTTCTCCATCATTTTGCGCACTGTGCGCGGATCCAGATCAAAAGTCTCCGCCGCCTTGCGCTTGCTCATCCCGCCTCTGGTTACCGCCAAACGCACTTCTCTGTACATGCTCACTGAATACATCCTCCCACCCCCTGACCCGGAAACTCTATGACTGAGTTTTCTGAGTTAGAGAGCTTTTTCTGGTGTGGGATTTTTGGACCGCCATTTTTGGACGATCCAAGCTGTTTCAGTGATGCATTTTTACGGCGCCATTCTCAGACAATGGGCCGCAGTTCGTTGCCAACGATTTTAAGGCGTTCATCCGGGAATCCGGCATGACGCATGTGAGGACTTCGCCTTACTATCCGCAGAGCAACGGAAAGCTGGAGCGTTTTCACGGTAGTTTGAAGCGTGAGTGCATTCGGCCTCAGACGCCATTATCGCTGGAAGATGCCCAGCGGGTTGTGGGAAAGTACGTCGAGCATTACAACACCCGGCGGCTCCATAGCGCCATCGACTACGTCACCCCACAGGATCGCCTGGAAGGGCGGCATGTGCAGATCCTGGCCGAACGAGATCAAAAGCTTGAGGCGGCCAGAGAACGGCGTCGGACGACGCACCAAAAGCAGTCTTTTCAGCCATCCCAAAAAATGGCTGAAAAGGCGAACGGCTAACTGATATTTTGGCTTAGGCGGTTGTCATGTTTCCGCTGAACCAGCACACTTCTGGCTTGAGGAGTTCTTCCCAGCAGTGGGGCTCGCCCTCGCCGCTGAGCGCCAGTTGTAGAGCGTCTTGGGGCTCAGATCCAACTGCCTGGCGACTTCAGCCACCGGAAGATCTGAACTCTCAACCAGATCCAACGCTCGGCGCTTGAACTCCGCCGGATATCTCTTGCTGCGACTTTGACTCATCGGACACCTCATTCTTGGAGGGTCTCATTCTCCCCTAAATTTGGTGTCCACAAAAGTGTAGCCTCCTCAGGGATTTTTGGACCGCCATTTTTGGACGATCCAAGCTGTTTCAGTGATGCATTTTTACGGTGCCATTCTCAAACGCCACTGTTCCCTCCCCTCTCTACAACAATAAACGGATAATAGAGGGATAAAGAACGGATAAGGTTCTGCGCAGGTCATATAACATCTGGATATCATTATGTTAAATTATCCACAGCGTCACTGATACGCCGAATTGGCGTTTCTGATACGCCGAGTTTGCGTCACTGATACGCCGAAGCCGCATCAACTCTGTGGATGATTCTGTGGATAACCCTGTGGATAACCTCCCATCGGCTGCGCACAAGCCGTTTATTGCAACCAGTATTCGGCATAACGCTTACGCTGCGCCCCTGCTCTGTCCCCAGACCTCAGCATATCGCTGACGCTCACCCTGTTGACCCATCCAGACCTCGGCATATCGCTGACGCTCACCCTGTTGACCCATCCAGACCTCGGCATATCGCTGACGCTCACCCTGTTGACCCATCCAGACCTCGGCATATCGCTGACGCTCCCCGCGTTGCCCCTTGCCCCTCTTCTGCATCATGAGGGCAAGTATCGGCATGTCGCTAACGGCAGGTTTGTTAGATGGGGGGGGCCTGTGTTGACGGCGTTCTGCGCGGGTTCGGGCTGGATTTGTTAGATGTGGGGGGCCATAGCCCCCCACGCCCCCCTGTGGCCTCCATCGTCGCCGCGCCAGCCCGGCGCAGCGACCTCGCGCTATCGGCATATCGGTAACGCCAGTCAAGTAGGGTGGCCTCCCCTATCGGCATATCGCTAACGTACGGAATGCACGTCCGCTGGTGGTCGGGCGGCTATCGGCATATCGGTAACGCCAGTCAAGTAGGGTGGCCTCCCCTATCGGCATATCGCTAACGTACGGAATGTACGTGCGCTGGAGACCGGGCGCATATCGGCATATCGGTAACGGGAGAACCCGGCCCAGGCTGCGACTCGGCATATCGATAACGCACGCAGCGCGCATCCGCTGGAGACCGGGCGCATATCGGCATATCGGTAACGGGAGAACCCGCCGCAGACGGCGACTCGGCATATCGGTAACGCCCCGTCGCGCGTAGATTCAATCTCAGCATATCGCTGACGCGCGTGGCCACACAGCCCGTAGGCTCGGCATATCGATAACGGCTGCTGGGGCGTGAAGGCGGCAAGCCCACACCCAACTCGATTGCCAGCCTGTCCGGCAGAGGAGGTTGCCGCGCCGCCTGTCGCGGCGGCGATGGAGGCCGAGGGGGGGCGTGGGGGGCCATAGCCCCCCACATCAAACAAATCCCCCCTATTCAAAGGAGAGCGCGCCTTGACGGTTGCGGTCGGGACGCACGATCACCACCGTATCATTGTCGGTGACCTCCCAACTCTCCACCACCCCATGCTCCTGCAACTGCTCCAGGGTGTCGCGGATGCGCTTGCGGAAGGCGCGCATGTTCTTGGTCTCCGAGCCGATCAGCTCATGCAGGGTCTGTAGCTTGACGCGGTGCGGACGTTCATAGGTGGCGCGATGGGTGTTGATGTAGTTGTGCAGCCAGCGTGCGGTGTCGGTTTTGAGCTTGAGCCGGGTTTCGAACACAACTCGGGTGAAGCCCTCGTTCTTGAACAACTCGGCCAGTTCCGGATTGAGGCGGAAGGCGTATTTGCGTTCACGTTCGGAGAAGGCGAAGGCGGCCACCAGCGGCCCTTGATAGCCGCGCCCATCGGCCCGCGCCACCTCTACGCCGCACACCTGCAAGCGCTTGAGCGAACGTTTGAGCCACTCATATTGCGTCTTGCCGGTGGAGCGGCCAATGGCCTTGAGCAGCGAATAGGCGCTCACCGGCACCATATGCCCCAGGCTGTCGCGGGAGCGATGCACCAGCTCATACCATACGTCCAGATCGCCCTGATCCAGCCGTTCGCCAGTATAGCGGATGGTTACCGAGCCCCAGGTGGCCAACGCCATATCCTTGACCATGGGGCGCTCGCCTTTGACCGCGCAGCCGAACAGCGCCGACTGCAACATCATGGTGGGCGCAGCGCGATCCTCGTCGGGCCAGAACGGCAGCGGCTGTTGCACCAGCTCCGGCAACACCTGGCCAATGCGAACCGCTCCCCTCCCCTCCTCGGCCTCCGCCTCAGACAGTTTATCGGCGTCCGGCTTGCGCTTGGTCATCCGCCCAGGCCGTACTGCTTGAGCAGTTTGGGCAGCTCTTTTTCCAGACACGTGGTGACGAACTCGTTCATGCTGGCCGCGCGATTGCCGCGTCGTTTTTCGGCGATCACCAGATCATCCAGCGCCCAGCGCAGCCGTTCGGGAATCTTGATATTGGTGGCCACCATCGCCTCGGTCGGCGTCTGCGTGGCGGCGCTTTTGGCTTTGGCGGGAGCTTTGGGCGCGGTTTGAGCGACGGGCGCAGGCGCGGCGGCGGACAGGGTTTCCATGGGGGCGTGTTGGCTCCCCTCCTCCACCCTCTGCTCGACCGAGTCATCATGCAGGCCGCTGAGCACGCCCGCCATCAGGTCGGCGTTACTGGGGTTGCGCATGGCGTTGCCAAAGGTTTTGCCTGCCATTTTACTCTCCTTGTTTGATCTGTTTCAGCACTTCCTTGGCCAGAGCGCGATACTCCTGGGCCGATTTGCCTTTGGGTTGATACTGCACGATGGTCAGGCCGCTGGCGGTGCATTCGCGCAGCGGCACCAAATTGGCGATGCGCGTCGCCGCCACCGCCGGGCCATCGGGGTTGAGTTGATCAAAATCCGCCTCGCCGATGAAGCCGCGCAGCATCTGCGCCATATCCCGCGCGATGGCGGTGCGGTCGAATTTAGTCGCTACCAGCAGCGCGCGGGGCCGTTCGCCGCCCAGCATGCTGCGCGCGTCCAGCACCAAATCCGTGGCGCGTTTGGTGGCCATCACGTCCAGCCCCGAGGCCGATACCGGGATCAGCACCAAATCCGCCAAAGCCGCCGCCACCGCCGCCGGTTGTTTGGCTTCGGGCGGGCAGTCGATCACCACATGGCCGTCATGGCTGGCGATGGTCTGTTTGAGGGCGCGCGCTGCGCCGTCGCTGGTGAGGTCCACCGCCTCCACGGCGAAGCCGAAGCCATCGCCCATGCGCGACCAGCCTACGGCGCTGCCCTGGGGGTCGGCGTCCAGCACCAGCGCGGGCGACTTCTTACTATGCAGACACGCCGCCAGGGAGACGGCGGTGGTGGTCTTCCCCACCCCACCCTTTTGATTGATCACCGCGATGACTGACTGCGCCATGGAATGCCTCTGCTAAGAGCTTGCTCAAGAGCGCCCAATGTGTGCGTGACGTTGCATGAGCTTGCGCTGACTATTGGCCGCCGACTGGTCGGCGGCGGGGTCTGGGGGCCGCGCCCCCAGCGGGTGTGGGCGGAGCCCACGGTGTGGTCTTTGGGAGCTCGAGGGCAAAGCCCTCGATATCTTACAGCGTTCCCACCCACCCATCATGGTGGATTGCTGGCGTCATACCGACGTGGCTAGGCCCATCTCTATCGCACCACAAAGCAATCTCCGTTCCAATCCACGTCGCCACCGAAATGTCGGGCCACTCTGGGGGCGGCGTAGGGACGTTGGCGGGTTGCGGCCCCTCTCTCCACGGGCGGGGATTCCCCCTGCTGTGTCGCGCCATGACGCCACCGGGAGGCCGCGCCACGGGGCCATGGTTATGGCCACATGGGGTAATGGCGCGGTGGTGAAGTGGCGTGGTTGGGAGATGTTGCCGTGGTTCGATGGCCTGATGGATTGATGACGCCGTGTCAAGCCACTGACATAGCTAACCATGACGGTGGCGCGCCACGGTGCCCCAGTCATAGGCGGCCACGCGCCCCTCTCCCGACTGCGCCACTACCATAGTGTGGGGTGCCCCCATGGAGCCACGGGAATGGGCGCATCGGGCGATGGCAAGATGTGGTCATGGCATGCCACGTTGGTCTGTCGGTGGCTGGCTGCCAAAGTGGTTACATGGGTCGGTGGGGATATGGGCGTATGGCGGCGCATGGTGGTGGTTGGATGTGGAGCTACGAAGCCATGGGGAGAGGTGCGTGGGTTGGTAGCGGAGTGTGGCCATGGCGCGCCACGTTGCTATGTCCGTGTGTCCGAAGATCTGTGGCAGGCTCTGAGCGTGGGTATATGGGTCAGTGGGGAGATGTGCGCATGGCGACGCATGGTGGTGGTTGGATGTGGAGCTACGAAGCCATGGGGAGAGGTGCGTGGGTTGGTAGCGGAGTGTGGCCATGGCGTGCCACGTTGGTGTGTCCGTGCGTCCGAAGATCTGTGGCAGGCTCTGAGCGTGGGGATGTGGGTCAGTGGGGAGATGTGCGCATGGCGACGCATGGTGGTGGTTGGATGTGGAGCTACGAAGCCATGGGGAGAGGTGCGTGGGTTGGTAGCGGAATGTGGCCATGGCGCGCCACGTTGGTGTGTCCGTGTGTCCGAAGATCTGTGGCAGGCTCTGAGCGTGGGTATATGGGTCAGTGGGGAGATGTGCGCATGGCGGCGCATGGTGGTGGTTGGATGTGGAGCTACGAAGCCATGGGGAGAGGTGCATGGGTTGGTAACGGAGTGTGGCCATGGCGCGCCACGTTGGTGTGTCCGTGTGTCCGAAGATCTGTGGCAGGCTCTGAGCGTGGGTATATGGGTCAGTGGGGAGACAGGCGCAAGACGGCGTATAGCGACAAGGCGTCACAGTAGTCCGCTACTGGGAAGCAGGGGAGGGGAGGGGGTGTGGGTCAAACTAGATTGCCAGCATGTCTGGTGCGTGGGGTCGTCGCGCCGCCTGGCGCGGCGGCGATGTAGGCCGAGGGGGGCGTGGGGGGCCATAACCCCCCACATCAAACAGATCCAAACCCCGCCCGCTTACGCCGAACTCCGTTATGGCGCTCCCGCCGACTTGCGCCCAAGCCCATACACACGATCGCTTTTAGGCGTATCGCCATTATGTTGTGCTGGTTCAGCGGAAACATGACAACCGCCTAAGCCAAAATATCAGTTAGCCGTTCGCCTTTTCAGCCATTTTTTGGGATGGCTGAAAAGACTGCTTTTGGTACGTCGTCCGACGCCGTTCTCTGGCCGCCTCAAGCTTTTGATCTCGTTCGGCCAGGATCTGCACATGCCGCCCTTCCAGGCGATCCTGTGGGGTGACGTAGTCGATGGCGCTATGGAGCCGCCGGGTGTTGTAATGCTCGACGTACTTTCCCACAACCCGCTGGGCATCTTCCAGCGATAATGGCGTCTGAGGCCGAATGCACTCACGCTTCAAACTACCGTGAAAACGCTCCAGCTTTCCGTTGCTCTGCGGATAGTAAGGCGAAGTCCTCACATGCGTCATGCCGGATTCCCGGATGAACGCCTTAAAATCGTTGGCAACGAACTGCGGCCCATTGTCTGAGATCAGCCGCGGCTTAGCTTCCGGATAGGCCTCCTGAGCTCGGAGCAGGACCACTTCAACCTCATCTTCCTTCATCGACTCACGAATCTCCCAGTGGAGGATAAACCTGCTACATCCATCCAGGACACTGCACAGATAGTAGAACGTCCCCTGGATATTCAGATAGGAGATGTCCACATGCCAGTGTTTATGCGGTTCCGAAGGCTGTTTGAACCCTGTGCCCTTCTGCGAGGGCGGTGGGCTCCAACGACGCATCAGCCCGGCAGTTCTGAGCACACGCAGCACTGAAGAGGGGCTGACCGCCACCACGCCTGCATCCAGCATCATGTAGGTCAGGCGCCGATAGCCCTCTGACGGATGTTCATGGAAAAAGGCGACAATCGCTTCCCTTTCCCAATCGTCCAGCCAAAAATCTCGGGGAATACGGCCATTGTGGTCGTTAACCATTCCATAGCGCTTGCGCCATGAATAGAACTTGCCCCTTTGCACGCCTATCCAGTTGATAATTCGGCTCGTGTCGATTTCGCTCTTGTCTGACCAAAACGCCACGAAATCCACCACCGAATCCCGTATGTCCGGCTCCACCCAGCAGCCGTTCAGCTCACCCCAAGACTTTTTTTTAGCGCAACATGCGCCTCAAGAAGCTCGGACATAACTTCATTTTTGGTTGCCAACTTCGCTTCTAGTTCGGCAATCTGTCGGTCACAAGCCTTTTGGCCGCGTTTGTCAGACAAGGCCGCTTCGCCGTTCTCAAACAAAGCCTTTTGCCAGCGATAGTACTGGCTGGGCTGAATGCCCGCCTCGTCGCACAGATCCGAGAGAACCACCTTCTCGACCAGGTGACGGCGCACATAGCCTACCTTCTGCTCAGCCGTAAATCTCCGCTTCTTCCGTTCCATACAAACCTCCGCTCAATATCTCTACATTATGAACGATTGGTTTGTCATTTTCCATCTGAACCGAAACAGAATGCGAATCGGGAATGCGCTAATCCTGTAGTACAAATCGCGACGAAATTGACCTCGTTCCATCATCTGATCAAGGTTTTGGTTTGTTGCGCAAATGAGGCGAAAGTCGGCGCTGCGAATCTCTGTTTCGCCAACCTTGCGATAGGTGTGCGACTCCAGCAGGCGCAGTAGTTTGATCTGAAGATTCAATGGGACATCTCCAATTTCGTCCAGAAACAGCGAGCCGCCCTGCGCAGCCTCCACTAAGCCGGGCTTATCGTTCAGGGCGCCCGTAAAAGCCCCTTTGCGATGACCAAAAAGCTCACTTTCAAAGAGAGTTTCACTCAACCCGCTGCATTCGACCGGAACAAAGGGCTCTGTGGCGCGTTTGCTGGCGTCGTGTAACGCGCGCGCGATCAGCTCTTTACCGGTGCCGGATTCTCCCAACAGCAGAACAGGCGTCTGTTCCGGCGCAACGAGATGCACCTGTTCAAGCAACGAGATAAAGGGTTGACTGGCTCCAACTAGGCCGATGGGTTTGGGCTCAGCGCTGGCGGTGACTGTGGGTCGCAGGATTTCGCGGTAGAAGTGAACCTCGCCATGTGCATTGAACAGGGGTTCAATCTCCACCAAAACATACTGTCTGCCGCCTGATAGCTGATGTACGTGCAGCATGCGCTCTTTCGCCTGTGAGTGGATACAGGCGCGCAGCGGGCAGCATTCCCCCATTTCATCACATGGTTGTTCAAATTGATGGGAGGCTTGATGGCAGGCCATGCCCGCGACATCCTCTCCGGCGTGAAAGGCGTCGCGATAGGCTTGATTGGTGGCCAATATATGAAAGTTCGCATCGATGATGGCGGCGGGATCTGGTTGCTCTTGAAGCGCTCTAAGCTCAATTGCGTCGAGACAAGCAGACATGTCAGCTCCATGAAGGGCTAGGTAGTCAATAATGACGAGTCAAGAATGTCCTAAAGTGACATTTATGGCTATGGAAATCCCACAGAGTGACCATCAATGTTTAACCTGAAATGACTAATTAGTGATATAAATCAAATTGTTGAATAAATATATAGGATTGACTTTGCAATGGCCCGTTTCCTGTAATGTCATCAATGTGTTCCATAACGTGGACGACAGAGCGGCGAGGCGGCGTTATGATCTCTGATTCGTTACACATACTCTCTGAGCATCAATACGCCTTAGCGCGAGCCTGGCTGGCAGAAGAGGCGCGAGGGTATCGTTTGAATCTGGAGGCGTGGGTGATGGCGGAGTTCCATCAACTTCCCCGTTCACCGAACACGGAGGGCGCGCAACGTCTAGTGCGCTGGATTGATCGCTATTTGCCGCAAAGGGCGCGTCAACGCCTTGCAGCGCGTTTATCGCGGGAGAGACAATCATGATTCATCTTGCCATTATCCCCATTCTATCCGTGGCGCATAAAGCGTCCACAGCGCTGCATCTGTTACAGTGGCTCTCCACGCCGCAACGCCCGTCGCAAAATCGGCGCAGAGTCAGGGGGCGGGGAGTGGGCAAAGAGTCCCAGCACTCCGCCTACACGATCTCTAAATCAGGCAAAGGAGAGCCCAGTGCCCGTTCGATTCACCACCAGTCATAGCGCGCCAGCAGCGCATGCAGCCCAACAGCATGCGCAGCGTATCGCCAATGCAACACCAGCAGCCATAAGTGGTGGGGAAAGCGGCGCATTGGTGTTTGGATCCGCCAAAGCGGCGGCGGCTGGGGGGGTAGGGAAAAGCGCCGCGCTGGGCGCTGTGGGCGCATTGGTTGGCGCGTCGCTGACGCCTTGGGTCGCCGTTGGCGCCGTGAGCGTGCTGGGTTACGCCGCTTACCGCTACTTTGCTCGCCATCCAAGCGGCAGTCGCAAAGCCTCTGGAAAATAGGAGAAGATGATGAACTTTCCAGCAATCAACGCCACAGCTTCATCCGGGTCCGCCAACGCCGCTGTGGGATCGCCGATTCTCAAGGCCGCTGTCCAGTCGCATTTGATCAAGGGGCTGGGCATGGGTGCTGGCATGGGTGCGGGCGTCGCTGTATGGGTAGTGGGTTTGGTTGGCTTGGGATATTTGGTCTATCGCCTCAGGCAGCGTTAGGAAACCGCAATAAGCGTAAGGAGTAAAAGCATGGCTATGACCGCAACAACCAACGCGTTGAGCGCCACGGGCGCCGGGGCCAAAGTGAGCATTGCTAGTGTCGCCAAGGCGCAATTCATCAAGGAGGCTGGCATGGGGCTGGGCATGGGGTTGGGCATGGGCGCTTGGCTGGGGATAGGCGCATTGGTCGCTTGGTTGGCGTGGCGTCAATTCAGTCGCTGATGGGGGCGACCATGCGCGCTCAAAACCCAGACAACGTGCAACCAAGCGACCGACTGTTGCTGCGGGTCGGTTTGCTCTCCTTGGGGGTCAATGTCGTCTTGATTGCGCTTAATGCGGTGTTGGCGTGGCTTTCTGGCAGTCTGGCGTTGGGTGCGGAGATGGCGCATAACAGTGTGGATCTGCTGGCCTCTGTTGGCGTCGTGCTGGGATTGCGCATTGCGCGGCGACAATCCAGCGCATTTCCTTACGGTCTTTACAAGGTGGAGAATATCGTCGCGCTGGTGATCGCTCTGCTGATTTTTGTGACCGCTTATGAGATCGCCCAGAGCGCGCTGTTTAGCGAACCGAGCCCAGTTATGGTGGATGGTTGGATCGTGCTGGGAACCGTGATCGCTTTGGCGTTGCCAGTGGGGTTCAGTCACTACGAGATGCGCATCGGGCGCGCCGCCAATGCCCCCAGTCTGATTGCCGACGCCGTTGAGTTCCGGGCGCATGCGCTCTCATCGGGGGCGGTGCTGCTGGGTTTGGCGGGGCAGGGCGTGGGGTGGGCTCTGGACCGTTGGGCGGCGCTGTTTATTGTGGCGTTCATTCTGATGGCCGGATGGGAGTTGCTGAGCAACGCCATGCGCGCCCTGTTGGACGCCAGTTTGGATGATCAAACGCTACAACGCATTCGCAAGATTCTCGCACAAGAGCCGTTGGTGGCGGAGGTGGCGGAGTTGATGGGACGCAATGCCGGTCGTTTCCGTTTTGTTCAGGCCATCTTGATTCTTAGAACGCGGGACCTGAGCCGCGGCGACGCGCTGCGCGCGCGATTAAGCGCGTTGATTCGTCAAACCGTGCCCCATGTGGAGCGAGTAGCGCTACAGTTGCGGCCGCAGGGCGCTCACAATCCCAAGGTGGCGTTTGCGGTGGATCAGGGCGGTCAACATCTGGCCGAGTGCTTATGTCAAGCGCCGCAATTTGTTCTGTTCCAACGCCTGGATGATCACGGCTCATGGCGAGAAAGCGAGCGTCTACAAAATCCGTTCTTGGAGCAGGAGAGCGGACGCGGGATCGCTTTGGGGCGTTGGCTGGTGGCGTTGGGCGCGGACCAGGTGGTTACCCCGGTGGGCTTGGAAGGGAAGGGGGTTGGGTATGTGTTGGCGCATGCAGATGTCAGTATTGTGCGCGGCGAGCCGGGCGCCGATGTAGAAAACTTGCTCGCCAATATGCGCCAGGGGTTGGATGATGGCCTTGGTAAAGCGCTCTAACCGAGTTTTCCTATGGTCATGGCGCGGTGGGGGCTGCGCTGTTGCGGCCAAAGAATCCCGTATCCATGGGTTGTTGTAGTATCTGTTTGACGCGCTGTGAATCCAGGATGGATGGTGCATACGCCACGCCGCGCAGCTCCAAGCCATGCACAAAGGCGCGCAGATGATTGAATGAGCCGCGTTGAATCAGGGTGTAGACACGAACGATCTCCGGTTGCCGCGTCTGCGCGATGGCGTTGTCCAGATCACGAATATCGGTCTCTTCAATTACCCCCCCAACGCGTAGCGCCGACTCGATGGAGCGGTCACCGCGCGCAATGAGTTTCTTGTATAAGTCGGCGAGACGGGGGTCTTTGAATTGACCGGGAATATCCGGGTTCATGGGGTCGGGAACGCCATAGCGTTGGATTTGCCGACCCACGGCGTCCACGTGACGCTGTTCAGAGCGGGTGATGCTGGCGAAAACGGAAACCCCCCAACGCTGGAACAGCCTCTGGTAGACGTCACGCGCCATCTTCTCCTCTTCCCGCATGAACAGCAGATGCTCTGTCTCCACTTGGTTTAGCGGGATTTGCGGCGAACTGGCAAGAGGCTGCTGGAACGCAGCCGGTTGGGCGGCGTCTGGTGCGTTGGGCGAAGGTGTGGCGACCATTTCGCCATTGTAGACTAGAGCAAGGGGATTGGGCGCTTTTTCGGCCATCAGATAGGCGTTTAGAACTGCAATGCCGCCAACCAGAAGCAGCGCCAACACCCCCGCGACGCCAGAAATGCTTCGCTTTCTCTTTAGTTGAGAGCGCCGTTGCGGCTCCTGTTCCCACTCATCCATTTCGATTTGGCCTTTGGCGCAAAAGAGGCTGTGTGATGCGGATGAAAATAGCAAAGCCTCGATTCTATCGAGGCTTTGCTATTATATGCGATTAAATCTCAAGACCAACGGACCGCGAGATTATGGTTAAGAGAGGGTGTCCTCCAGCGTTTCCGCATCGGCTTCCGCAACAGCCGTTTGGCCGCGTTTTTTATAGGTATACACGCCAACACCGACGGCCGCCGCGCCCAGAATCAGCGCTGGTCCCCAGGCCCCCAGGCCCAGGCCCAAGCCCAAGCTCATGCCGCCGCCATTCCAGATGGTGCCGGTGGCTGCGGTGGCGCTGGCCGCGCCTTTGGCCGCACCAGCCCCTGTGGTTGCGCCGCCGGTCAGCGCCACGGTTTTGATAGTGGCTTTGGCCGGGGCGGGATTCCACGCCGCCGGTTGCGCTACAGCGCCGCCGCCATCGGTGATAACCGGGTCATTGCCCGCCGCTGCGCCGCCCGCTGTGGCGCTGCTAGCCGGTTGCAAAATCAGCCATTTGCCTGCGTTGGCGCCCATGCTGGCGGGGGCCTTGCCCACCACGAAGCTCTTGCCGGTCATCTTGGCGATCTGCTCGGAGGCGGTCACGCCATTTTGCGCCTTGAGCGCAATCACCGGTTCGCCGGTCGCTTCTGCTCCGGTGGGTTGCAGAAACAGCCAGCCTTGGGCCTTGCCACCCATCATGGGCGCGGGCATGACGGTGAACTTCTTGCCAGCCATCTGCGAAATCTGACTGGCCTGCGCGGCGTTCTCCACCTTCATCATCACCAGCGCGCTTTTTGCTTGCGCCTTGGCGGCTACCGGTTGAGTTCCGCTGGTTGCCGGGTTCAAAGTCAGCCATTTGCTGTTGCCCATGCCGCCCAGCACGGTGGGCGAGGAGCCGACGGTAAAGCTCTGGCCGCTCATCTGATTGAGTTGCGTGGCCGCCTGGGTGCTGTTGAGCTTAACTGCGACAGGGCTGGCGGCGGCTTCTCCCGCTGGTTGCAAGAACACCCATTTGCCGCCCATGCCCGCCTGTCCGCCCACCGACTGCATCTTGGCGATGGTAAAGCTCTTACCCTTCAGGCCAGCCAGTTGCGCAGACTGCGTAGCACCTTCAATTTTTACAATAACGGGATCAGTCAACATCAATCTGGCTCCTTGATGACAGTTTTAAACAGAAAGGCGACAGCAGGGTAATAGAGCGTTCCGTCAAATTGCGCATAAAGATGCGTGAGGCATCATGCTTTGGGGCTGTTTTGCAGAAGGTTTCTCCCCGGTCGCCCCGCATGACGCAGGCCATTCTAACACTAACCCTGGGCATTTATAGCGGAAAAGGCAATGCGATATCCAGAAAAAAACATCCAGCTTTTCAAATGCTAACTGTTCTTATTTGCAGGCATGCTCCGACTAACCCGCGCGAAACATGAAGTAGACCGCGCCGATCAAACACAGTCCGGCCCAGACAAAATCCAGTTTAATGGGCTGTTCCATGTACAGCAGAGCGAAGGGAATGAATACCGTGAGCGCAATAACCTCTTGTATTATCTTAAGCTGAGGCAGAGATAATGTGGTATAGCCTATGCGGTTGGCCGGGACCTGCAACAGATATTCAAACAGGGCGATGCCCCAACTGAGCAAGGCGGCGACAATCCAAGCCCGATCCTGAAGATTCTTGAGATGCGCGTACCAGGCGAATGTCATGAAGATATTCGATAGGGTCAGCAGACCGATGGTGGCGACAATTGGATGCATGGTCAGGCGGGAGAGGGGAGGGCGGAGCGCTGATTCAATTAGCGCTCCGCCGCAATGCGAATTGTGCGCGGCGATTTAGCGTGTTTGCTCAGCATCCAGCAGGCGCTGCGCCTGACGTAAAAAGCGGCGCGTGTCGCCATCTTTGGGGCGAAGGCCATGGGCGATCTCCCAGGCGTCGCGGGCGGCGGCGTAACGCCCTGTTTTCGCGTAAGCCACGCCAAGATAGAAGTGCAGATTGAAACGGCCCGGATTGGTGTGGGCCGCCGGCTCCATGGTCCAAATCGCCTCCTTGGCGTCGCCTGAGAGAAGTCGCGCTTTGCCCAGCAGGGTGGCGGCGGCTGGGTCGAGCGGGTCAGCGTCAAACGGCAGGCGTAGGACGGTGATCGCCTCTTTCAGATACCCCTTACGGGTGAGCGAAAGGCCCAGATGCAGCAGCGCCAGATCATCCAGGGGCGTCAACGCATGGGCTTGCGTCAAAGCGTCGATGGCGCGTCCATGACGCCCGGCGGCGCTCAACGCCACCCCGTTATCGCGCAGTTGTTTGGCCGCATCGATTGCGTCGCCGTACACGTTCGCTGACTCCATTGTCGCCTGGATGGCGGCGGGTTCCGCATCAACGAGCGCAGGTTCGGCGGCCATGGGTTCAAAAGAGGTTGTCATGGCGTCGGGCGGATCAAACGTCTGCTGCGGCGCAATGGGGGCGAATTCGGGTTGCATCTCAGCTGTGCCGGGGTGTTGCAAGGCCGGGTGAATCGGCATATCGCTGAGATTATCCGCCGGAAACGGTTGGGATTGGTCGATATAGGGGGCGATCGGTTCCTGTAACATCTACTGGCTCCCAGAGTGGGCGTTAGTTCGTGCGGCGTGTCCCCGATCCACGTGACCGGGAGATTCAGACAACGGGCTCTGAGCGTATTGCAGCAAACCTTGGGCCAATATAGAGACAAAAAAGCGCGCCCCAGAGTGACTGAGGCGCGCTCTGTTGCGCGCAGCTTGATGGAGCAGCAGCTCTTAGAAGAAGCTGAAGCGCTTTTTCTTGAAGTAGAAGTACCCGCCAACAGCGCCGACGCCTAACAGAATCCAGGGGTTGACGCTGGCCAGAGAGAGCCCCAACACCTTGCCGGACAAAATTTGGCTTGGTACGCTCTGGGCTACGGGCGCCGCGACGGGGCTCACAGCGGTCATGGCGATGGGTTTGGCGGCTGCGGCTGCGGGGTCCACAGGGGGCGCGGGCGGCGGCGCAGCGGTGAATTCCAGATTGCCTGCCGCAGGGGCGGTGAAGGTGTCCCCAGCTTGAACTTGAGCAGTGAATTCATTGACCGGCACAGGAGTTCTCCTTCAACAGATCAAGACAACATTTAGTCAAACCACAAATTTACACCATAGCAGAAAAAAATGCAATTAACATATGGCGGCGGGCGGCATTGGGGGAAATTACGCAAGATCTGCTGGATAATAATAATTCCTATTTGCAAGTCATCCATTATAGGTGTATCTTACCTCCGTTATGTGAGCATCTTCTATGGAGCGCCAATATGGATACCAAGTCACCAGTACAGACCCACACCATCAAGCTCAGTGAGTTGAAATTTGGGGTGTCAGCGAAGATAACGGCGTTGCAGTTGGATGGCGTTCAACGTCAACGGCTGTTGACCATGGGATTGGTCATTGGTAAGGAGATCCGTCTACGCAATCGCGCGCCGTTCGGCGATCCGCGCATCTACACCATCATGGGGTACGACCTGACTCTGCGTAATAAAGACGCTGAGAAAATTCTGATTGAACCGCTCACACCGGCTGCTTGATCCTCTCTTTACTATCCCTAATCGATCACCCATCTGCATAAAGTAGACCCCACATGTCAGACGCACCGATCACCATCGCCTTGGTGGGTAATCCCAATAGCGGCAAAACCTCCCTGCTCAACCAGATGACCGGCGGTAAGGATTCGGTCGGCAACTATCCGCGCGTGACCGTTGACGTTAAAGAGCGCGAACTGACTTTTGATGGGCGCAAGCTCATGTTGGCCGATCTACCCGGCATCTATGCGCTGACCTCACAGTCGGCAGAGGAGCTGTCAGCGCGTGAATACATCATGGCTGGTCATGCGGATGTGATCATCAATGTCATTGATGCGGGCAATCTGGAGCGTTCGCTCTATCTGACCACGCAGTTGGTGGAGATGGGCAAACCGCTACTGTTTGCCTTGAATATGGTGGACGAGGTAGAGAGCGTCGAAGGAAAAATCGACGTGCAGGCGCTCGAGTCGATGCTCGGAGCGCCGGTGTTGCGCACTTCCGGTAAACATGGAGATGGCGTTAAGGCGTTGTTGAGCGCGGCGATTTCAATATTCAATGCCGGACAGGCGCCGGCGCGCAGCTTTGTCCATTATGACGCGCACCTGGAAGAGGCGGTGCAGCGCGTGCAGCATTTGGTGCAGGAGAACCATGCCGCCGAAGACGCCCGCGAGCAGGAGGGAAGCCGTTGGATGGCGATCAAACTGCTTGAAGGCGACATCGAAATGATGCGCGATGAGCAGGAGCATCAGCATCTGCTCGAACTGGTGCGGCGCGAGTGTTATGACCTCTCTCACGGCCATGGGATGGCGTGTGAGAGCATGTTTGCCGACGCCCGTTTCGGCCATGTTCACGGCATCATCTCCGAGGCGGTGCAGCGCAGCGATAAGCTGCGTAATCGCTACCGCGCCACCCGCGTGCTGGATACCCTGTTCATTAATCGCGTGTTGGGCATTCCCATCTTTGTGGCGCTGTTGTGGGTGATGTTCGAGACGACCTTTACCTTGGGCGAGGTTCCGATGAATTGGATCGACGCCGGGGTGGGCGCGTTCAGTGATTGGATGGCCGCTCTGCTGCCGGAGGGGTTGTTCAAGGATCTTGTCGTAG
This sequence comes from Magnetofaba australis IT-1, assembly GCF_002109495.1. Taxonomy (NCBI): domain Bacteria; kingdom Pseudomonadati; phylum Pseudomonadota; class Magnetococcia; order Magnetococcales; family Magnetococcaceae; genus Magnetofaba; species Magnetofaba australis. Next base: position 55,506 of record NZ_LVJN01000004.1, on the reverse strand, counting down.
AAGGTATGATCGCCGGGGTCGGCGGGACCATTATTTTCCTGCCCAACATCGTCATTCTGTTTTTCTTCATGGCGCTGTTCAGCGAAACCGGCTACCTGGCGCGCGCGGCGTTTCTCATGGACCAGGTGATGCACAAGTTCGGTTTGCACGGTAAGGCTTTGATCCCTCTTGTGATGGGGTTCGGCTGCAATGTGCCGGCGGTGATGTCGGCGCGCACCATTGAGAGCGACAAGGCGCGTTTGGTAACGATTCTGGTCAATCCATTCATGCTCTGTGCGGCGCGCCTGCCGGTGTTTATTCTGTTCGCCGGGGCGTTTTTTACGCAGAATGCCGGCACGGTGGTGTTCGCCATGTATATGCTCAGCATCGTCGGGGCCATGGGCGCGGCGGTGATTCTCAATCGCTTCCTGTTCCGGGATGCAGACGAAGCGTTCGTTATGGAGCTGCCGCCCTATCGCATTCCCACTCTGCGTGCGGTATTCATTCACATGTGGGATAAGGCGGTCACCTTTCTTCAGAAAATCGCTGGGGTGATTCTGGTGGGCTCCGTGGTGATCTGGTTTTTGCAGACATTTCCCCAGGAGGTGGAGTGGAGCACAGACTACGCCGCGCGTATTGAGCAGGCCCAGGCGCAACCGGAAAGCCCGGCGCGCAATGCCGCTATCGGCGAATTGCAGCGCCAACGCAACCAGGAGGCGTTGGAGAAGAGCTATCTGGGGCAGATTGCGCACACTGTGGCGCCGGTTTTCACGCCGTTGGAGTTTACCTGGAAGGATACGGTGGCGATTCTTACCGGATTTGTCGCCAAAGAGGTGGTGGTGGCCAGCTACGCGGTGCTCTACTCCCAGGATAGTGAATCCACTGAAGAGTCCGATACGCTGCGTCAGGTCCTTGCGGGCACCATGACGCCGCTGGTGGCGGTGGCGTTTATGGTGTTTGCCCTGTTCTACTCGCCCTGTATCGCCACCATTGCCGCGATCAAACGCGAGGCGGGCGGGTGGCGTTGGGCGTTGTTCTCAGTAGGGTTTTCACTAACCATTGCGTATAGCCTGGCGTTTTTGGTGGTGAAGGTGGGCGGGGCGCTGACGTAATGGCGCACCCCGTCACCCCTTGGTGGGAGTGGGCGCTTCTGGCCGCCGTGGGGGGCGCAGCGTCGGCCTATATTGTGCGCAGCGTCTGGCGTCTGCTCTGGCCCACCGCATCAAATGGCGCCTGTGGCAAAAGCGGGTGTGGCGGGTGTGGCGGGGGAAATTCCGTCTCGGCGGGGTGTTCCGCTTCCTGGAACAGCGGCGTGAAGATCATCTCCATGAAGCGGGAGTCAGCCAATGCCTGTAGCAAAAGAGAGGATGTCTCTGATTAGAACGAATAAGCGGGGAGCAGGGCCGCGCTTCAAAAGCGGGTGGCGGCGATAAAACGCGCCAGGAGAAATTTTGCCGCTAATCCCACAACGAGACTGACCGCCAACCCGATTAAAGCCGCCCGGCCCGCCTGTTTCACCCATTCGGTTAATGAAACCCGATGCTTCTGCTCAACGGTTGGGGGAATGGATTTTAAACGGCGCGCAGAAGAGCGCGTTTTTTTTGGAAGGACCATCGCCAATCAATCCAGGACGCCCTGCCCATTACGGTAACAAATTGGGCTAATGGGCAGGGTGCGACAGAGCAAACACATGCGCTCAGGGGAAAAAGTGGGTTAACCCTCCGCTTTCAATTGACGCGATTTATAGTTATAGACGCCAACGCCGATGGCGGCGGCGGCCAAACCGGTCGCGGCGACCACGCCCCAAACGCCCAAACCCAAGCCCAATCCCAGACTCCAACCCCCGCCATTCCAGATGGTGCCCACCGCAGCGGCCTTGGCGGCGCCGCCGCCTACGGCTTTGGCGGCGACGTTTTGGGTCATCGCCACATTCTGCGCACTGGGCTGTGGCGTGTTGGCGGCAGGGCAGGGGGGCGTTGCGGCGGCGGCTTTGGCCATGGGTTGTGGCGCCGTCGCCTTGGCTTGGACTTTGGCGATCTTCTTGGCCGCCTTGGCGGCGCTCTTGGGTGCGGGACCGATCTTCATCTCGCCATTGCTCAACACAATGCGCTCACCGCCGGGGGCCATCACGCCTTTGATCTGCAATTTGTCGATCAGCAGTTTCTGGCCCTGGGGCGAGACGGTTTTACCGGCGCCTTCAATGGAAACCACAGGCGCCATGCCAGGCGCTTGCCCCTTGGCGGCTTTGAGTCCTTCCACGACAGCATTGTTGATCTCAATAGGCGACAGCGCCGCGCCGCCACCCTCCGGCAATGGACACAGTAACGCCTTGCCATTGCCAAGATCCTTCACGGTGAATGATTTTCCAGTGACGTTGGCCAACTGTTGTGGACCGATCAACTCTTGGGGCGCAGGCATCAGTATTCTCCCTATGGCGTAGGCGCAGAGGCGCGCTCACCCGGGTTAGGTTGACAAAAGGCTCAGCGTGAAACCGGATTAAAACGGCCACAAGGAGGTTTTGATGCGCTTACGGCGATACAGGTAGTATCCGCCGCCAATGATTGCGGCCCCAGCCAGAGCCGGTCCCCAGGCGCCCAGCCCCAGCCCCAGGCCTAAGCTCAAACCTGTTCCTTTAAAAATTGTGCCGCCAGTTGCCGCGGCGGCGACGCCTTTGGCGGCGGGCGCCGTGGCGGGGTCCACAATAGGCTGCGCAGGGGGTGCGGCGACGCCTTTGGCGGCGGGCTGGGCAGCTTTGATGGGCGCCGTCTTGGCGGCGGCGGGTTTGGCTGGCGGCGCGGCGGTGAACTCCACGTTGCCAGGCCCCACCAAAGTCAATTTCTCACCCTCAGCCAGAGTCGCGTTCAAATCTGTTAAAGGCATGATTTTTCCTCTATTTAGATCTTCTTGGTACAGGCGTTGTGGGGCTTGGATTGTGTTGATTGTGTTTGCACGCCGCCGCTTTTCGCCCGAAGGTTACATTACAACATTATGAAATTTAGATTAAATCTAGAAAAAGTCAACAGTATAATGCTCGGGCGAATTGAAAGAGAAGCGCAGCCGGAGTTGAAAAATGTTGATTTTGCTAATGAGAACCATTATCACTGAATCAGTGTGTATCAGCTAATAAATGACAGGAGCGAGGGGATATCCATGGATGCAACGCCTGATATTTTGCGTGAAGAGGCGCTGTGTGCGCAGCAACAGTGTATGCCCGTTGAACAAATCGAGCGCCCACAGCAAAGCCGGAAAGCGCGACTGAACCCAAGACGCAAGCCCAGAGCGGCGAATTCAAAACGACGACTGGGCAAGGAAGCCGTTAAGGCTGGGATGTCGATAACGCTGGCGTTGAGCATGTTGACGGGATTGCGGGTCGTCAAACCGTTCAGTCTCCATGCGCCGGTCAGTTGGCTGTTTGTCGCGTTTGTGTTGGTTCATACGCTGGTCTATGAGATTCCCAACAGCGCCCGCAAGCGGGAGACCGTGTAGCGCTAGCCCGGATATTTCATGAATCTCAGACGCCCTTGCTTGATCTTTGATCCAAAAGGGAAATTTTCTCCTTTGCGAAGGCAATAAGCATTCGCCGCAGTCGAAAATTCCCTTTTTGGATCAAATCTCTACGCAATCATCGTAGAGATTCATGAAATATCCGGGCTAGGCGCTTTACAGATTGATCTGGTTTCCTGTAGAGTTAGAGGCTGCCTCAATGTTGTTGGCGCCTTACTGCTACGATCCAAACTCTTGAAGGAAGCATCACATGGCTGCTTTTAATCTGGCGCAATTTCTAACCACCAGCGCTTCCGGCACCGGGGTTCTTGGCGCCGTGGTGGGTGGCTCAGCCGCTATCGCGAAGAATATCCATCTCTACAATAAGGGGTTGGTGTCACCGGAAGAGGCCGCTATCGACAGCGGGAAAGAGGCCGCTGGCGCGGGGGTGGCCACCGCCGTCAGCGCCGTTGCCGCCGGCGCTGTGGGCGGCGGTTTGGTCGTCTCCCTGGGGACTGCGTTGGTTGCCGCCGTTGCCGGCAAATACGCCTGGGATCGTGGCGCTGAATATTTAGAGGATCAGTTGCGTCAGCGCAGCCGTGATGATCTGGAGGATCTGGGGCTGGAGTCTTAATCGGCTCACCCAATCACCTAGGCGAATTCAGCGCGCCTAGTTGCGTTGATTTTGTCGCGGCTGAAATCGTTCCGCCATGTCAGACCAGAATAGACCGTCTCGCTCAGAACGCATTATCCCCATCCAATCTGCGGATGGGGAGGGGGACGGTTGCGCTGCGCGCAACGGCGCTTGCGGCGTTGCGCCGATGCATCCGCTGTTGCGCAAACTTTTTGCCTCGCCCAACCGACTACAACTATTGGTTGGGTTATTGATGGCTGTGGCGGTCATCTCCATCTGGGTGGACCATCTCTACTCCGACATGGCGGATGACCACCGTACGACCTCTTCATCTACACCGCCAGCGCCACAGGCGCAGCCGGTAGCGCTACTGGCTCCGCTTCAGGCCAAGATCCCTGCTGCGCGTTTGACGGAAAAAGGGGTGACGGTTAAAGATGCGCAACTGCTGCCGCGCATGCGTACTGGGGCCAAGGTGGCTCGGGATCTCTACCTTGCGCTGCATCAGCGATGGCGTATGGCGCTGTTTAGCAGTTTGGCCAAGTCCCACGAAACCCATATGATCGCCCTGACCGGCGCCATGGCGCGATTTGGCCTGCGGGACTCCGTAGCCGATGATCGTATGGGCATTTTCAGTGATCCGGATTTCGCCATGATGTATGGCGACCTGCTGCGCCAGGGACGACAATCCATCGCCTCTGCGCTGCGCGTGGGAGGCGAGTTGGAGGAGACGCTGATTTTGGAGCTGGATACGGCCATCGGCGAAACGCAATCGATGACGTTGCACGCGCTGTATAAAAAGCTGCGCCGCTCCACCTATAACCATCTGATGAATATCGCCCATGGCATGGAGTTGCGCGGCGATCCATTTATGCCCACCAAATTGCCGCGGAGCCGTCTTTCCATGCTGACACATGGTCCCATAGACACCGATTTTTTCCCTAATTGAGCCTGTGTGCGCGTGAACTCACTTCCATATGACGCTAGCTTGACCGTCTGGCGCATCCTTTCGGATGTGGAGACATCGCGATGAAAATGGCTGAGTGGATCATGGCGTCGGGGATTGTCTTTGGTCTGGGGTTTTTTCTGCTGGCGGTGTTCGATGATGATCCGTGGGATGATCACGCCTACGATAAGGCGCCGCCAGTTGGGGCGGGTGTTCCCGCGCCGCATCGGGATGGCCGGGAGAAGATGGTCTGTTCGAGCTGCCATGAGATTATCGCCAAAAATGGTCGGGTGACCGCTGGGCCGGGGCAGGGCGGCGGACCGCCGCCCATACCGCCTATCACGCAGGGGACGCCCAGTCCCCATAAGGACAGCCGGGATAAGATGGCCTGCGCCAACTGTCACGAAATTATTGGCGGCAATAGCGCGCCTAAACGCGCTTCGGCGAAGATTCCGCCGCCGCCCATCGCGCGTGGCGCGCCAGCGCCACACACCGACGGACGGGAAAAACGGGTCTGCTCCAGTTGTCATAAACTGGTGGCGCCCACCGGTGCCCCGGTGGCGCTGGCCGGATCAGCGCGCTGGCCGTTGGCGGCTACGCCCATCGCTTTGACGACGCACCCGCCGCTGCCCCAGTCTACGCCGCGCAACATGCGCGGACCGGAGTGGCATGAGCAGTTCACGCTGACGCGCTTCCAGGGCAAGGTCATCCGACAGGTGGACAAAACGCCGAACTCGGGACGAGAGAATCTGCACATTCTGGTGCATGACGGCGTGAATGCGCCGCGTTGGGTCAATGTGGCCCCGGGTTGGTTCCTCAATCAACAGCAGTGCTCGGTCGGCGTGGGCATGTATGTCAAAGGAACCGCCTATCGCGACATGGCGCTGCGCGCAGGTGAGGCGTTGCTCTATGCGGCGACCCTTTCAGTCAATGGGGCCTATTGCCAGTTGCGCGACAACCATATGATTGGATTCTGGAACCCCGGTTTCCACCAGGAGGAGGAGTAGCGCCGTGCCCCACTGCCTCCATCGTGAACCGCCTTGGAATGAGATCTATCTGCTCTCGGCCTTGGCGGCGCTGGCCATCGCCATCATCGTCGGTTTGCAACCGCTGTTCTTGGACGATGTGCTCAAAATTCCATTTGAAAAATCGGGCACTATCAACGCCAATTTGACTGTGGTGGCGGAGATTGTCAGCCTGTTTGTTATCGCCTATCTGGGCGCGACGCGCCACACCTTGGGGCGCAAGTGGTTTGTCATGGGCGGCTTTGCGCTGTTGACCATTGGCGCCCTGCTGGCGCCGTTCTCACTGCAAATTGGCGGGGCGTTGGGCCTGGGCGGCTTGAGTGTCTTCTATCTGGCGCGCATCCTCTCCTCCTTGGGCGCCAACGCCGCACAGTCGCAGCTTGCCACCCTGATGGGCGACGCCGCCTCCCATGAGCGGCGCGCCGGCGCCATCATCAACATCATGCTGATGATGGCGCTCGGCGGTGGGGTGATCTACGCCATCATTTTGCAAATTCCCCACGATATCGGCGGCGTGCTCACGGTGATGTTGATTCCCGTGGGCGTGGGCTTGGCGGGAGCCTGGCTCGCTTGGCGGCGTCTGCGTGAGATCACCAGCGGGCATGAGGAGCTGGATCGCCCCATGGATCGGGTGTGGGAGCTGGTCAGCGGCGACCCGCGCATGCAGTTGTGCTTTGCCGCCAGTTTCTACGCGCGCGCGGATCTGATTGTCATCAGTCTGTTTCTCTCCTTGTGGACGATCAACTTTGCCGACGTGGTGGATCAGGGGCGCGATTATGCGGTGGCCCATGCGGCGTTGGCGGTGGGTTTTCTGGGCTTGGTTGTGATTCTCTCCATGCCGCTGTGGCGCCGTTTTATGCAGCAGCGCAGCCGGATTTCCGCCATTGGCGCCAGTGTTTCGCTGGCTGGGGCGGGCTTCATCGCTATGGGTTTTGTGGTTAACCCATTTGATTGGATGATGGTGATTCCCTTGCTGCTCATCGGGGTGGGGCAGGGGGGGTGCTTGACTGCGCCCAAAGTGCTGGCTGCTGAGTTGGCGCCGCCCGATATTCTGGGCGCGGTGCAGGGAATCTTCTATCTGGTCGGCGGCATGGGATTGGTGCTGCTGGTGCAGAGTGGGGGCTACTATTTCGATGCGGTGGGGCCGCGCTCGCCGTTTATTCTCATGGGTACAGGCAATCTTCTAATCATGCTCTATGCGGTCTATCTGATGCGCACTGGCATGGATGAGAACAGTGAGCACACGCTGCCTAAAAAGCGTCGCCAACTGAACCTTAAACCTCTGATATTTCTCTTTTCGCTTCTGCCGCTGGCGTGGCTGGTGGGACGCGTTTTGCTCAGCGGTTACGCCCCGGGCAGCTCATTGGGTCAGATGCCGGTGGGTTTTATCAATCGCTACCTGGGCGACTGGGCCTTTAATTTTCTGTTGATCTCTCTGTCACTGCGGCCCATCTATGAGATCACCGGTGTGAAAACCCTGGCGCAATATGGCCGCATGGTGGGTCTATACGCCTTCTTCTACGCCCTGCTGCATGTGCTTACCTACGTCTGGCTGGAGTGGGTGTTCAAATGGGGCGAAATGGTCGATGACATCGTCAAGCGTGAGTTCATTCTGCTGGGAGTGGCGGCCTTTGTTCTTCTGTGCGCGCTGGCCGCCACCTCGTTTAAGCAGGTGGTGCGAAAGATGGGCGGCAAGCGCTGGAAACAGTTGCACAAGCTCAACTACATTCTGACCGCCTTGGTGGCGTTGCACTTTATCTTTGCGGCCACCCATGAGAATGGCGAGCCGTATGTGTATGCGCTACTGGTGGCGCTGCTGTTGGGGTACCGCGGGCGGCAGTATTGGAAAAAACGACATGACGGCGCCTCTGGACCCCGACCTGGACGCAAGCGTTCAGCGCCTCATCAACCCGCTAAACAGGACGCGTTGGTTGATGATTTGGCGTAACGGCGCATCACTGCCATAGCCGCTTATCCTGGCGAAACGTTATGCTGAGCTACTTAACGTTGAAATCATGAAGGGTTTGGGAGAGAGCGCGGTGAATACCCTGCTGATCGCCATAGCCACACTGATTACCGGCATCGGATTGCTGGTCGCATGGTGGTGGTCGGTGGGCGAGACACTGCGCGGGGCGTTGCCGCTGATGGCGTTGGGTATGGGGTGGCTGGCGCTGAGCAGCGGCTTAGCGCGCCTGCGCCGATCGCATCAGGGCGAGCGCGAAGGCGCTGTTCTGATTACTGAAGATTGGTGGGCGGTTTGGTTGGGCATGACGGTGGTGCTGGTCGCCTTGGGCTCTTTTTTCGGCGGCGCCCAGTTGATCCATGACCTGTCTGTCAACCCTGGAGGATTAAAATGGGCTTCGCTGGATCAGTTGAGCGCCCATTTCCAGCAGAATCAAACGCAATATCTGGCGCAATTCCTCACTTTTGCCACACTGTTTGGCTTCTCATGTCACGCCATGGGGATCCCGCTGGGACAGTTCCTGCGGGGTTTCACGGCGCTCTACGGTCTCTCCCTGGCCATCTTCGCCGTCAGTGGCTGGGAGCATGCGGCGCAGTTTAATTTGGAGGCGCCGCTGGTGGCGCTGGTGGTGGGGTTGATTCTGGCCAACACCATCAAATTGCCCGAGTGGCTGATGAGCGCCATGCGGGTGGAGTACTATGTCAAATTCGGCATTGTGCTGTTGGGGGCGACCTTCCCGGTTTCTCTGATTGTCAGCGCTGGCGGCGTGGCCATTGTTCAGGCCACCATCATTGCCGTGGTCACCTGTTTGACCATCTACTATCTGGCCACGCGGGTGTTTGCGCTGGATCGTCGTTTTGCCGCGGTGCTCAGCGTGGGTGGGTCGGTATGCGGCGTCTCCGGGAGTATGGCGATTGCGGCGGCGGTTGGGGCGCGCAAGGAGCATATCTACGCCACCATCTCCTTGGTGGTGGTGTGGGCTCTGGTGATGATCATTGCGCTGCCCATTGCCGCCCAGGCGCTTAATCTGCACCCCGGTGTAGCGGGGGCCTGGATCGGCGCTTCGGAGTTCGCTGACGCCGCTGGTTTCGCCGCCGCCAGTGCGGTGGGCAAAATGGCCGGTAACGAGGAGCCAGCCATCAAGGCGTTCACCTTGATGAAGGTGATTGGCCGTGACATCTGGATTGGCTTGTGGTCGTTGGTGTGGGCTTATGTGGCAGTGACGGTGTGGCAGGGTGGGCAACAGCCTGGCGCGGCCCTGGACCGGGGTGAAATCTGGCGCCGCTTTCCCAAGTTCGTGCTCGGGTTCTTTGCCGCTTCAATTCTGGTTACCCTCTCGACGTTGGGTTTTGATGACAAAGGTCTGGCCAATGAGGTCAAACCCCATCTGCTCCAGCCTTTGGGCGCTCTGCGCGGCTGGGCGTTTATCTTCTGTTTCCTCTCCATTGGCCTGAATACCCGTTTCCGCGAGCTCAGCCAGGTGGGCGGCGGCGCGGTGGCCGCCTTCTCCCTGGGGGTGGCGGTCAACGTGTTGCTGGGCTATCTCTTCTCCGTACACATCTTTGGCGACTATTGGGCGCAGCTATGACGGCGCAGCCGTATTGCGTCAACTGTCGGCGCTTTGTGAGCGATCCACAGGCGCTTGAAGCGTTTGCGCCTGGATTGGCCGCCCTCTCCTCGGCTTGGGGCTCCGTGCGCGCCGATACAGGCTGGTGTGAGGCGCTGGAACTCTTCACCGCCGGGCGTGGCCACTGCCCTGATTTCGACTCTCTGCGCAAACCTTTGACGTCAACGAGATAGCAGGATCTTCATGAGGGCGAGAATACTGTTTCTTTTCCACTCCTTAACATATAATACTTGTAGGGATCTCAATTCGTGACATTCGCAGGAGCGCCGCTATGGCCGCAGTCGAAATCGATCCCCTTGTAAGCGTTAATAAACTGGTGGATTGGAATGAATTACTCGCAACTCTTAAAGAGAAACTTACCGAGGAGACGCCGCTCTTTCGGGTGATTGATCTGCGTTTGATGGCGCTGGAGTCGTGGTATGGGCTCTCCCTGGATGGGTTGGTGTATGCCCTGGAGGATCGCCGCTCGTTTCAGAAATTTATCGGTCATGCGTTTAACTCAGCGCTGTGGACTCACTATGTGGATGAGAGTCGTCCGCAAATGGAGCGCGTGTTTGGACGCAACGGCGTGGTCAGGGAGCTAGAAGCGATCCTGCAAGAGGCCAATGCATCGATCACGCGAGGCGCCATGAAGGAGCCGCGTCTGCGTCTTTCCGCCGTCGCCCAACCTATCGAGCAGAGTGACTTGTTGCCACGCAAGCGGTTGTTTGGTATAGAGCGCCGCGCACAGGCGGAAGCGGATACAGCGCTTCCAGATCTCTCTGCGCCGCAAACAACCGTCGCCCCAGTAAGTCTCCTGACTTGGAACCAGACCGCCTACTCGGTTGGTGTGGAGGAGTTCGATGCGGCGCATCGCAAGCTGTTGGCCGTCATCAATCTGATCCTATTGGCGGAGTCTGAGGGCAATCTGGAAACGGCGCAGATGGCCGCTAACGAGTTGCTTCTCTATACCAAAGAGCATTTTCAACAGGAGGAGTCATGGATGCGCCACCAGGGCTATTCGGCTTTGGCGGATCACGCTAAACGGCACGAAGAGATGACATCGGAGGTGCTGGCGTTCCGCATTGAGTTGCGTGGCCAGCGCGAAGAGGTGTTAAGCAGATTGAAAACCCACGCGCCCCGTTTCAAAAAGTGGCTGTTTGATCATATTGTTCGCTACGATAAAATGTATGCAAGCTTGGCGACAAAAGGGCGCGATTAAGGGGAGCGCCCCTTGCGTCGTTATTCGCTCGGTAGGGTATAGAGGTTTTTATCGGAAAAGAGATGCCGGTCCACTTTATCGATGTGCTTAATGAGCCAATCACGGACGAAAACCAGGACTTCATTGAGGAGGGTTGCGCGTGCTTCCGGGGACTGCGCCTGCTGTAACTCCTGTTTGAACTGGACGGAGCGCGCCTCAAACTCCTGGTGCATCTCCAGGTGCTGCGGGTGCTCAACATAGCGCTCGCTGCGCATCAGCGACTCTTCAAACTTGAAGTGCATGGCCGTGTAGCGCCCTAGCGTATTAATGCACATCTCAACATCACTCTCGCCCTCCTGCATCAGTTCAATAAGATCGAACAGAACAGCGTGCTGTAGATCAATGACATCAATATCCAGCACGATGCGCGCTGGAATGGAATTGCTCAGAGGTGTGTGAACCATGCTACTAGTCTCCTGCAAAAGATAGAGTCGCTTTTCTCAGAGAACGCGTAATTATATAGAAGTAACCTGAGTTTATTTCAATTCAAATAGTGTATCTAACTGCGCCATTTTCAGTACATGTAGCTGTTCCGGGCTACTCAGTTCAACAGAGAGCAGCTTGGCGGACTTGAAAATCTCATAAATGACCAATAACAAGCCAATTATGGTGCTGTCCAGCCCCACATTTAGACTCAGAGAAACCAGTACAGTTTCGACATCAGTATGCTCTTTCAGTTGCTTCTCACACTTGGAGAATTCCGAAAGCGTCATACTCCTGTTGATATCTATCTTTAAGGTCTGACCATCTGATTGTAAACTTAACATAAGAGGTCTCTTGATAAGCGGTATTCATCACGTCAAAGGACAGGATGTCTCCCTGAAAGAGTGAAAATACGCAGCCGGAGTTATGTTACAACGACGCGTAGTCTTTTTCATCAATCCCACAGGGAGTGTAGTTTGTAACAATGCATCAAATCCGACGGGCCAGATCATACACCAGCGGCAGGCGCCAAGCGCGACCAAATAGCACAGCAACTACACCCGCCAAGGAGAAGAGGATTACCAGCCACAGCACCACCCCATAAACCAACTGCCCCACAGCGGGAATGATGGTGACAAAAGCGCCAACCACCTGGATGATAAAGAGCACAAACCCTTGCCGAGCATGGAAATAAGCATAGGGGTTGTCCCGCATGAAGATCAGGGGAATCAGACACAGGGAGCTGATGTAGCTCAGCAGGGTGAGCGCCTTAACGCCCAAAGATGGCCTGGCGGCGACAAGCTGTGACATGTGACGGTTACCTATGGATTTTGAGAGGTTAGGAAACTACTTTAACATGCGTTATGCATCGAACTTTGACAAGTAAATTAACAGATGCGCGGCAAGCCCAGTGGCAGGTCTGGCATGGCTGCTGATGCGCTTGGTTGGGACGCCGGTGGATGGGTGGGCACAGGCGTTTTACCATGATAGAAGTCGGCAAACGCACGATCTTCAACCAAAATATGTGCCTTTAACCAGTCAGATACCGTCTCACCAAGCAGAATGCGCGCAGCCTGATGTTGGTTGGGATCATTTTCCATCGCCATCATTTCGCGAAAAAGCTGCAAGCAGCCCCTGTTAAACGCTTCATGCATGGCTTTATGGTCGCGCAACCCCGTATAGCCGTATCGCCCCATAAACGCCTCTTCCCTCTCAAAGTGCCAAACTGTGTAGGCGATGAGCCTTTTGGCCTGCTCGAGCAGTTGGGGGAAAAAGTCGGGTTGGGCAGCATCCAGGAGTCCAATTTGGCTAAGAATCTTGACCAAATTCTTATGATCTCGATCGATAGCTGGAATATTTACAGCGAATTCAGTTTTCCAGGCGAACATCTCTCATGCTCCTCTCGCCATTTGGTCCCTCTGGTTGGTAATGGCCTAAAATACGGCGCCTTGCGTGCCCGTAGGCCAGTTTAGAGCATTTTGAGCAGATTCTCTATCTCCGTTTGTGGATAGTTTGCTGCCGAGTTGTAGCATTGAGCTTCGATTTGCCCGGCATCCAGCTCCGGCGCATTTGCATTCAAAGCGCGCCAAGCGTTGGCAAAACAGATCAAGGCAAGGCCTTGGGACAGCGCCAGGACGGCCCCCCGCCGCCCACTGAGCGCGATCTGTGTGTTTTGCGCCAGAGCGCTGGCGGCGCGCTCGGCCAAAATCGTTATCCACGCTGGGGCGCTCTGTGCGATGTGCGTAAGCAGGGCCTGTCTGCGGCGTTTGGAGATCAACGGTATTTGCATGATCGTCACCAACTCCTCCAGAAGTTGCCCCGCCGCCATTTGCGGAAAAGCGAACGCCAAGAACTCCTGCGGTTCCGCCAGGACATGATGAATCAATGCAATAACATGGGTGTGAACGCACTGTTCAATGCGCCTCTCCAGTAGATCTTGCTGCGCCAGGTCCAGTTTCTCCTCGGCGTTGGTGAGAATCGCAGCCTGCCGCCAGTGGGCCAACGTTTGGGCGTCCAGACTCAGGATCTGCGCCAAACCTTGCCAAATTTCGTCAAGATAGGGGGGGGTGCGCTGAATTTCACCATGATGATTGCCGGAGGCGTCAACGCGGGTGATTTCACGCGAACCGCCAACGTTGGCGACGGCCAACTGGAGCGGCGCCGTCCCCAAACCCGTCAGGCGATCTATAATTTCGCCCAGTTTCGCCACAATCTGCTGGCGCTCTTGCGGTGTGTAGAGATCGGATTTGTTGAACGCCACCAGCATGGGTTTGTTCAACTCAATGAGTTTCTTAAGTTGAGTTTCATCTTCTGCGGTGAGGTCACTGGCGCAGACATAGATCACGCAGATGGCTCGTAGCGCGTGGTCTCGGGCGACTTCATCCCAGGCGCGGCCAACTTGGGCCACACCGGGAAGATCCACCAGGCAGACCGTTTCATCGAGTTCTGGAATACGCCAGATATGACGCTCAATCCGGTATTCTGCGCTTGAGACAGGAGAAGAGTGGACGGATGCGCCTGGACAGAAGGCGCGGATCAACGTGCTTTTCCCCACATTAGGCAGACCAAATACAGCAATCTCCCGGTGGGGTTCTCGCCAAACGCGATGCAGCGCTTGTTGCTCTTTCAAAAAGGGCGCTAAGTCGGCGCCAGCAGCGCCCAAACGCGCCGCCCGCTCTTGAAGAGCCTCCAACGGTGTGGCGGGCGCATCTTGCGTCAACGATGTGCGACTGCGGGGAGCATGTTTTTGGAATAGTGCCCACACGGTGCTCTAGCGTCCTATCAAGCGTCCGAGCAAGCGCACGGGTTTATCCAGAAGATCTTTAAAGCCATGGCTGCGTTGCACCAAATGGTACTCCAGCTGAGTCAACAGGTAGATCACCTCTTTACTGGCGCTGCGCACATCCCGCAGGCTCTCTGCCGCTTCGCGCATTTGTCCCGAGCGCACCAGGCGCAAAGAGCGCTCCGCTTCGATATGGAATCGTTTATGCCAGGTGTTAAGCGCCAAGATTTCCAAGTGTTCCCGGTAGCGTTCGGAGCCGTGCCGATTGAGCCAACGGCCCAACTCGCACTCATGATGTGACACATCGATGCGCGTGGCGGTTAAAACAGGCACACGGCCGGAGCGCACCGCCTCCTCCAGACGCGCTTCATAATCCAGATGGACCATACGGGCCACAGAGAGATCAATCATAAAGTGGGGGCTCCATCATTGCGCAGTGAACGTCCGCCGCCTTCAGTGCTCGCGATGGACGTGTTGAGATCGTGCCGTAGGGTGCGATTATAGCGCAACAGCAAGTAGGTAAGCGGCAGCAGGTGGATAATGATCAGGGCCGCAATGAGCAGGTCCCCCACTGACCAGATTGTCGCCACCGGCAGAAATGGACCGCAAAAGGTGACCATGACGAAAAACCAGCGATAGGCAACGCGATTGCGTCCTCCCAGAAAGAGAAAACAGCGTTCAGAAAAGTAGGACCAGTTGATAATGGTGGTGAATGCGAACACCACCAAGCAGAGCGTGACCGCCAGGCGCGCGCCGTCGCCGCTGGCCATCTGAAACGCTGAAACAGTCAAATAGGCGCCGGTCTGTTCATGCCACAGGCCGGAGGAGAGGATCACTAAACCAGTGGCCGTACAGACTAAAATGGTGTCCACCAGAGGGATCATGCCCGCCATCATGGCGCCGACCACAGGGTGGTCGCGATTGGCGGCATGGAGAAACGGCGCCAATCCAATACCGGAGCCATGGGAGAAGATGCCACGCGCAATGCCGAACTGAACCGCCTGCATGACGGAGTATCCGGCGATGCCGCCAGCCAGTGTATAGGGCGTGAAGGCGTGTTCGATCACCGCATGAAAGCTAGCCAGGGTACGGGCTGGGTGGCTGCCCAGAACCCACAGCGCGAGCGCCAGATAGCCACCCGCCATCCATGGCGCCAGCGCCATACTGACGTTCAAAATGCTGTTCAGGCCGCTGATCACCACCAGCGCCACCAGCGCCGATAACGCCAGTGCGACGATGCCGCTGGAGTAGCCCAAATGCTCCTGGATAGCGTGCGCCACAGAGTTTGATTGAATCAGGTTGGCCGCCACCAGTCCTTTGGCGATGATCACCCCGGCAAACAGTGGGGCGATAAAGGCCCAGCGTCCGCTAAAAAAGCGTTGCAGATAGACCATTGGCGTGCCGAAAACGGGGTCTTTGTCGTCCGACGGTTGGTAGCGTAACGCCATGTAGGTGGAGCACATGCGAAAGCTCATGCCCAGCAGCGCAGAA
This sequence comes from Magnetofaba australis IT-1, assembly GCF_002109495.1. NCBI lineage: Bacteria > Pseudomonadati > Pseudomonadota > Magnetococcia > Magnetococcales > Magnetococcaceae > Magnetofaba > Magnetofaba australis. The sequence goes on along the minus strand of NZ_LVJN01000004.1, from coordinate 39,916 downwards.
ACCCACATCCAGAACAGCGCGCCAGGGCCGCCCAGATGGATCGCCGTGCCGACGCCCGCCATGTTGCCTACGCCGATGCTGGTGGCCAGACCGGCAAAAAAGCCATGGGTATGCCCGATATGCCCTCCATCCGTACGCTGGTTGCCGAGCTGCCGAATCTGGACGAGGAAGATGGGCACGGCTCGGCGCAACACAACGCCGCCGGTGACTAGCAGAAACAGCACGCCCAACTCCAGATAGATCAAACTCAGGAAAGGCGTCCAGATCCAATCGGCAATGGTGCTCATAAACTGTGTGTGTTAGTGGGGGGCGGGAATAGCAGGTAGTCAGACATACCCTCGATTCTATACTCTGAAAGGGGTATTGTCATGTCTGTAGTGAGATGGTTAAGAGGATGTGCGCGCACTTTGATGTGCGCGCACTTTAGATCAAATCTTGATTTTCAAAACTTTACGAGCCCCATCTGGTGTGCTGCCGGAGCCTGCATAAGCAGTTTTTTTTTTTAGAATAAAGGCTTCACTAGTTTGCGCCATCAAGCTACATTCAGTTACCGCGCGTCATTTATCTGAGGCGTCGCCTTTTTTCTCGATGGGAAATGTTTATTATGGTCACAACTTTGAAAACCACGCTGGCTACTAACGAAGCGTTGAAAGTCGCTGGCCCTGGCGAGATCAAGGTGATGGCCGCCAAAGGGGTCTCGATCACCAAAATCTCGCCGCTCTCCCTGCCGGGCATGACCGCTTCGGTCAAATCCACGGCACTGGGTCTCAATGTCCTGGGACCCGCCTTGGGGTTGGCGGGAGTGGTTCTGGCGACGGCGTGGTTTCTTAAAATGGCGGTTAAGGCGGCCGAAAGCGCCCCCAAAAGCGAGTGACAGGCACCACGACGCGCAGGTTCAGTATTTAGAAACCCCCATTTGACGTCAAGAATCAATCACCCTGCTTGCAAGCTGCGGGGAATTGAACCTTCAGAGATTAAAAAAGAGCCCGTTGGCAGATCCAACGGGCTCTTTTCATTAGTCAGTGCAGCGTTTGTTGCGCTTCAGAGAAGTCCGGCAACGATGCTCACGCCAGGAATGCGCCAAGCGCGAGCGAGCAGAACAGAGCAGATGCCCACCAGCGAGAGCAGCGCAATCACCATGGCCGAAAAACTGAAAAAGAAGGGGCCCGCGATCGGCACATGCAGCGCCAGAATCGAAAGCACGCCCCAAGTCCATAACACAACGCCCTGACGGGCGTGGAACTGGACATAAGCGTCGTCCCGGTTGAACAGCATCGGCACCAGGCAGAGAATCCCCAGGTAGGAAAACAGCGCCATGGTGCGGCTACGCATGCCGCGCTTGGTTGTCACAAAGCGGTTTTGATTCGCCTGTTTCATACGAGCCCCCCAATTCAGCATCTCAACTCACCGCCTCTTCCAGCGCATTATCGGCTTTATTACGTTTTAAGTAGTAGTAAGCGCCCGCTCCCAAGGCGGCGGCGGCGCCAAGCAGCAGAACCGGACCCCAGGCGCCTAGCCCCAGCCCCAAACCCAGGCTGGTTCCCGAACCGGTCCAGATGGTGCCGGCGGCGGCGCTGGCCTTGGCGCCGTTAACGGTTGCTTTGGCCGCAGGCGCCGGATCGATGGCTGGCTGGGTCATCGCCACCGGTTGAGCGGCGGCGTTAGCCTTGGCGCCCGCCGCTTTTGGGGCGCCAGGCGCCGCCACCGCCGCTTTGCCCTTGGCGGCGGCTTTTGCTTTGGGGGCGCCTTCAGGGGCTTCCCACTCGCCATTTTGCAACGCTTTCATCATCGCCGGATCGGCGTTAGGGCAGGGCGCCGTGGCGCCCTTTGCACCGGCTTTCACCGCGCCGCCTTTGGTAGCGACTGGGCAGGTCATAGCGGCCAGCGCTTTCTTTGCGGCGGCGCCTTCTAATTCATTCGGCAGAGGTTTTTGCGCAGCCGCGGCGTTCTGCCCGCCTTTGGCGGCGGTCGGTTGCGGAGATGCGGGGGGGGGCGGTAACGGCATTCTGGCGCTCCTCTTTCCAAACCTGATAATAGGAGTAAACAGTTAAGCGTTTGCTGAGCGCTGGCACGGAGCTCGCGCGCAAAATGATCCGGGAGCAAAAAAAAGCGAGCGTAACCAGCCAATAGACGTGTCAAACTGCAAACAGATCTGCCCAACGCAAAATAATATATAGATAATTGCACAGTTCGTGAAGTGAATTTATATGAATCTGCAAAAAAAGCGCTGTGAATTCAATAAATAATAACGATTATCAGTTGTATCACGGGTGGGTTTAAGCGCACAGCCGCCGCTTGCGCTTTATGTTGCGCTGCAAGCCGGATTTTTCTATCATCAGCGGGTTTGGCAAACAAGGCGCACGGCAAATCCGCCAGCGTCTGCTGTACCCTTTGTGCATGAACGCCTTTGACGTCCGCATCACGCCGCCAACGAGGAACGCCCCAAAATCTGATGAGCAACCGCCCACTTGTTCAGGACCGGCATCGCAACACACTCTACTTGGTGGTTGCGCTATCGATGATTTTCATGACGCTGGTGCTGGCCACGCAACCGCTATTCTTGCGTATGGTGCTGGACCTGGAGCGGGAGAACGCCGGTTTTGTCAACGCCAATATTCAGGTCATCACCGAGGTGATGGATCTGATTCTGGTTGGTTATCTGGGCTATCTGTCCGATCGATATGGTCGTATTCCCATCATGATGTATGGGTTCATCGTCGCTGGGGCGACTGCGCTGCTGACCCCATTTGTGGGCGATCTCGCCCTATGGTTCGGGTTGGATGCGCTGCTCCTCTATTATGTTGCGCGCACGTTGATGTCTTTGGGCACTACGGCGGTTTGGCCACAGATTTCCACTCTTACCGGCGACTACACCAGCGTTGAAGAACGCCCCAAGTTGTTGGCGAAAGTGGGTTTCATGATGGCTTTTGGCGCCACTTTGGTCTACGCCATCCTGATGCAGTTGCCTGAGTATGCCGGGATTAAAGTCGTGATGCTGCTGCCTGCGTTCATCGCTTTGATTGGCGCTTGGCTGACGCGCAACTTTCTTGTTGAAACCGCCAGCCGACTGGAAGCGCGCAAATTCCCGTTGCGTCGCGTGCTCGATACGGTAAAACGCAAACCCGAGCTGCGTTTAAGTTTTCTGGCGGCGTTTTCGTCACGCAATGACATGGTGATCATCGGTCTGTTTCTAATGACCTGGTTTATCTATTTTGGCGATCTACTGACCAATGTGGACCACAACATGGCGGCGGCCAAGGCGGGGTTTGTGATCGGCTACATTGGGGTGGTGGTGCTGTTGAGCATTCCAGTTTGGGGATGGTTGATTGAGACTAAGGGACGTGTGGAGTCGGTTCTTCTTGGATTGTTTCTAAGCGGCCTGGGTTTCATTGGCTTCGGTTTTATCATCAACCCCATGACCTGGTGGTCGCTGCTGCCGGCCACGCTGGTGGGGCTGGGGCAGGCGGGGTGTCTGTTGGCGCCGCAGATTCTGGCTCTGGACCATGCCGAAGAGGAGATCCGCGGCTCGGTGATGGGGGCGTTTAATACGGCCGGCTGTATCGGCGTGATCTTCTTTTTGCAAGTAGGCGGGCTGTTGTTCGATTGGGTGAGTCCGACGGCGCCGCTGCTGTTTACTGGCGTGGCCAACATCCTGATCATGGGCTATGGTCTGACCCTTTTGCCTAAGTCGCGAAGAGAGCGTCAACACGAGTCGGATGATGCATTGGAGTGGTGATTCTTCCACGCAACGGGGTCAATTCCCTGCTGGAAACTTTTTAGGTGATCTGATAACGTACGCAATTTATGAACGCGCCGTCTAAAAGCGCTTTTTTCCGTAGGAAGTGAGAGTAGCGCGCCATGCCTAGCATTATTTTTGGTTTGATCGCCATCTCCCTGGGCTTGTGGGGATTGTCGGTTTGGTGGTGGTCCGTGGTGGAGTTGTTGCGTGGACTAACCCCGCTGTTTTTAATTGGTCTGGGATTCGTCGCCTTGGGCGCGGGCGTTACGCGCCTGCGCGCCCATGAAGCGGCGCCGGAGTCGATGGATGCGGATATCGGGCTGCGTGAAGACGCTTCGTCCAAGGCGGGTGATGTCGAATGACCCCAGCCGATGATCCACAGTGTGGGCGGCGCATCCACAAATATCTCTATGCTGTTGGCGTCGGCGGCGTTGCCTTGATGATTGCCAGCTATTTGTGGGTCAGCAACCAGAAAAAAGTGGCAATGATGAACAGCGCGTCGCCCAATTCCGCCGTGGCGCAACAGGCGCCGATGGGACCGCCGCAATCGCTGCCCAAGCCGCCTCCCATGGCGGGTAACGGCGCACCTGGCGCGATCCCCGCCGCGCTGCCCGGCGTGGCGCAAATGACCGTGCCGCCACCGAAAGCCCAGACGGGGCCATCCAATTTCGCCCAAGTGGTGAAATCGGTTATGCCCAGCGTGGTAAACGTCAGCGCCACCACCCAAAGACCCCAAGCCGACACGAACAAACCGGCAAGCGGCTTGCAGTTCGCCAACCCGTTCACGGGCATCGCCACCGAGAGCATTGGCTCCGGGATCATCGTCACAGAAGATGGCTATATCCTGACCAACTATCATGTGCTTGAGAAGGCGCGTCAGGTTTTTGTGACCATCTTCCGGGAGAATGGCGGCAATAAACGTTTGCCCGCCGAGATTATCCAGTTGGATTCTCGCCGCGACTTGGCGCTGATCAAGGTAGAGCCTGAACAGCCGCTTAAACCGGCCCCGCTGGCCAGCAACATCGAACTCAATATCGGCGATCCGGTCATCGCCATCGGCAGTCCGTTTGGTTTGGACCAAACCGTCAGCCAGGGCATCATCTCCGGGAAACGCAAGGCGGTCAATATCGGCGGGGTGGTGCATCGTGGTTTAATCCAGACGGATGCGGCTATCAACCGCGGCAACTCCGGCGGTCCCCTGGTGGCTCTGGACGGCTATGTGGTGGGCGTGAACACCGCCATCTATACCACCACCAGCGCATTCGCCGGGGTCGGCTTTGCCGTGCCCTCCAAAGTGGCGCGCGATTTCTTAGAGGAGTTGATTCAACTGCCGATCATCGCGCCGCCGCCGCCGCAGATGGTTCCTGTCGCCGCGCGCGGCGGCCAGACTGCGCCGCCCATCACCATGGATATGCCCATGCCCCATGGCGACCGGGGGCCGTGTGAAAACTGTCATCAGATTCTCGGCGGCGGCGGCGCGGCTGCTGCGCCGGTCGCCGCCCGCCCGCCGCCGCCGATCCCCATTGACGCTGTGATGCCCCATGGCGACCGGGGGCCGTGTGAAAATTGCCATCAAATTCTGCCAGCTGGAGCCGCAGCGGGGCAGGGCGGGGCCAACCCCGTCGCGTTTACTCCGGGGCAGGGGGGTGGTCCTGGCGCGCAGTTTGGCGGGCCGGGGCAGGGACGTCGACGTCACGCCGACTCCCGTTTCATGTTTGACCCTAACGGCGCTTATAGCTTTGGTGGCGCAGCGGCGTCTCCTGTGGCCCAACAACAGGTCGCCGCCCCCGCTCAGATCAACCCGGAAAAAGGTCTAAAAGGGCTACTCATTACCGTGCAGAAGCTCACAACCAACAAAGCCAACGATTTAAACTCCCCTTACCCCATGGGATTAATCGTCACCGATGTCGTCGCCAACGGACCAGGCGCGGCCGCCGGATTGATGAAAGGGGACCAGATCTACAAAGCCGACGGGCGCTGGATCAAATCACGCGACGCCCTCTCTTCCATGATCAACCGCTTGAAACCCGGCGACTCTTTACGTCTCTCTGTGATTAACGACGGCAAGCGCCGTTCGCTGGAGCTATCGATTCCCACAGCCAATACGCCACAACCCACGGCTAACGCGTCCCCGCCGATGCAGGCCCCCATGGCGCAACCTGTGGCGATGGTGATGCCGCCTCCAGGCGGCTCGGCCCCATGGGCGCCAGATGGCGGCGCGCAGACGGCGCAGACCGCCCCCATGCTCGCTCCCGCCAATCCTCCTGCAACCGGTATGAATCCCGCCACGGCGCCCAACATGGCAGGGAATATGCTTACCAATCCCCGACCGACGCCCGCCAAGACGGAGTTTGAGTGGAAGGGGTTGGAGATTATCCCCATAACGCCCACCATGGCGATGCGCACGCCAGGGCTGCAAAATAAACAGGGCGGCGTGGTGCAGGAAGTGACCCCTGGCTCGCCCGGCGCCCAGGCGGGGATCCGCCTGAATGATGTTGTGGTAGCGATTAATGGCGTGCCAACACCCAATGGCCAAACCATGGATAAAGCCATTAAAAATGCGGCCAAACGGCAGTGGGCGCTATTGGAAGTTGATCGTAACGGCCAACGAATGTTTGCGAAGATTCAATAAGCTATCTCTTGTATTGGGGCAAATTTGAGATGATGTGCTTCTTTCCGCCAATCAAAACCAGCGGGCTCCCATGAGTGATCAGTCACTTTCGGCGGAGCTTACCGGGAGCGCAACGCATCTCGACTCTTCAGATGTGACTGCGGGGCCTGTGCAGTCGGGGGGGGCGACAGACGACGCCAATAACCGCCAGCAACGCCGCCAACAGCGCAAATCGCGCAGCCGCGACCGCTTGCGCGGCATCGCCGCCTTCCGTGACGCTGCCAGAGAAGTGGCGGAGGGCTTGCGCGAACACAATCAACAGGTGACTGAAGAGTCAATCTCCCGCCATCCGCCAGCGCCTAAGCGCGTTGATACGCCGATACAAACGCCTGTAAAACGTGAGCGTGACAACGACGGCTCGCCTGCTTCGCCTCAAGCGCCAAAACAACGCCTGGAGATGGAAAAACAGGATTACAAAACCGAAATGCCAATCAACGCCGCAGAGATTGAAGCCCTAGCGTCTTCCAACCCCCAAGCAGACGACACACGCGCACAGGAGCTCCCCGTGACGCCAACCGCCCCCCTCATGGAGTCGCCGCTGCATGGACCGGAGTCGACCTCGGCGACTGAAGAGGAGATTTCGGCCTCCAAAGCACAGACCTCTGCGCCGCCTGCTGACACCACTGTACAGACAGGGCAGGCGTTGAATTTGGATGAGGAGCCGCTACTGCTGGTTAAAGAGGCCCCCGATCCAGCCAGCGTGGTTGCCAGCGAGTTTGGCCAGAGCGCCAAAATAGACGCTGGTGCGCCAGCCGCGCAAAAATCGTTCTCCAAACGCCGCCCAGCCAAAAAACAGCCAAAATCCCCTGATCGCGAGAACAAAAGCGTCGTCTCTGCGGGCGGGCAGGGCGAACGCAAAGCCGTACGCCAGGCAGTTGGGGTCTCCGATGCGGCGTTACGTGTATTGGTAGAGGGAAAATCATCAGGTTTACAAGCCGAGGTCGGCGCCCTGCGCGATGGCGTTCAATCGGGAGCGGCAGAGCCGGAAGCCCCCTCCCGGGCAACGCGTAAAACCAGTCAGGATGAGGCCCCGCACCTGCATGATGCGCGTCTGCTGCGCCAGCCGGACGCAACACAGGATCAAAGCGATGAGCAACGTGTTGGCGACAGCACGCCAGCGGAGCTGGTCGCGGTTCGCCCGCGGGCGCCGCGCGCGTCTCTGACAACCGCCTCGCCCTGGAGCGAAAAGAGCGTCACTCTTGAGGCTGACGCGAGCACAGAGAAAATCAAACCAGCCCCGGCCATCGCAGAGCCAAACGATGATGCGGGCGACAGAGTCACTGCGCCCGCTATGGACAGCGCCGAACGCCTACTGGTGTCTGCCGCTTCCCATTTTGCAGCACAAAAAACGCCCTCAGCGTTTGGAGTGAAGCCCTCCTTTGATGAGGGGCTCACCGAAGAGCCGCCACCCACGCCGAGCGGCGCTCTCGTCTCTGTGCCGGAATCGAACGGGCAGCAACCGGAGACTGAAGAACAGCAGCCAGATTCCCTTCAGATGACTAAGCAGACGGCGTGGAATCCATCTTCTACGCCCAGCCAGTTGCGTGAACCCATCACGCCCAGTTTTGATCAACAGGCGTGGGCTGCGTCCATTGTGCGCTCCGGACTCTCCCTTGAGCGCGTCAAAGAGCAGATGCTGCGTTTGCAGCCGGACATGCCCTGGAGCGCAGAGCAGGCGCCCACCGCCCTACAGAACGAGCAAGCCGCAATTCAAAGCGCAGCAGCCAACGCCACTGAGAAGGGGAGTGCAGCATCTGTAGAAGCCTCCATTTCCGCAGAGGGGGAACCAATCACGCCGCTTTCTTCTCCTGTAAGCCCTGAACATATGGCGCTCCACCACGCCGTCCGCTCCAGTCGCCCGAACAGCGTCTGGGGCGCATTGGTGGATCTGGAAGGGTTTGCCCCGATTCCCCCCCAAGCGCCGACGGAAGATGAATTGGCGCAACAGGCAAGTGTGCGCCTTGAAAGCCAAAGAGCGCGTTGGGAGGAGTTTGTGGACGCCAACGGAAAAAAGCGCGCTCTGCCCGATGAGCGTCAGGAGGGGGCTGAATCGCCCTTGATGACCAGCGCCCATGAGTCGTTGAACATCGATGTCGCGCCCCCCCCGCCCTGGAGCGCGCCCGTTGTGGCTGAATTAACACAGTCCGTGGCGGCGCCCATTGTCCACACCGATGATTATGCAGAGTCGGACACTGATCATTTAACAAAGGTTGCAAACGAACCGGATCTCAATTTGACCGACGTCAATGTGCAAGACGATGCAGCGCTTACCAAAGCAATTTTGCACAGTCTGGTGGATAGCTACGCACATAAAACACATATGCAAACGCTTCGCGTGTTTAAACGCGAAGCCCCAGTTCTACCCCAAAAATTGAAAGATCTGGGTGGGTTTGTCGGATATTTTCCCCACCGTCTGCCGATGTGGGGCGTGAACCCCGCAGAACCGTTCACCCCAAGACGCCTGCTCAAAGGGGGGCCTCCCGAGGGGGTGCGCAAACGCACCGTAGAGCGATCATGGCCTACGGCTCCATTTACTCAGCAGAATCTGCGCAACGCTGAATCCGTTGCCACTAAGCCGCTGCATCGCTACGGCTATTGGAGCCAACTGCTTGGGGCGTGGAAGACCCCCAATGCACAGATGGACGCGTGGCCCTCTCCGGTTCGAGGCGCCAACCAGCATTCGCCAGAGTCAGCGGCGGCAAACGAAATATTCGGCTGGCATTACGGAATGTCCGGTTTTCTGAATGCGTTTGGCGATCCCGTATTGCCGCAAACCAGTAGTCCGATGTTTTGGAATAAACGCCAAGGCGCGGCGGGCGGAAGTGGCCATATCGTGCGGCGTGCACTACATAAACGCGTGCTGGACCGAATGCCCATCGAGATGTTGCCTAACAATCTGTTCGCACCGGCGTCTCCGGTAGATGCGGCCATCAAGGAGGCGCAGAGCTTAGAGAATACACGCGTTAATGATGCCGCCGAAGAGACGGTTTCTGTTAGTATGGTGGCGGCAGACGCCCCGCCTGTCAGTGATACGTCCGCGCCGGAGGCGCCCCCTGGAGCAACTCGGCGAATCGTCTCCGAAGGGATTGAGCTGGATCCGCCGCGCAATGCGCCTCGTGGCGAATCACTTTATGGCGACTGGGCAAACAGTGCCGTTGAGTCCAATGAGCGTAACCATAACAACGCGCAAAACGCGTCACGCCGAACCACAGACGGACGGCGCGATACAACGCCAATATCACAACCAGCTCAGGAGAAGCCCGCCATGATGAGCGATGATAGCAACTATTCCGATTCGATGATGGCGCCGCAACAAATTGAGGAACAACCGCAAGAGCAGCCCTTCACCAAAGCGCCCATGGCTGCGCAAGAGCAGCCCTTCACCGAAGCGCCCATGGTCACACAGGTTGACCCCGTTGCTGCGCCCGCTCCCCTGTATGCTGAGCCAGCGCCAGAAGCGCAAGTTGTCGAAGAGCCACAGAGCCAGGACGTGCAAGAAGCACAAGTTGTCGCAGGGCCACAGAGCCAGGACGCGCAAGAATCCGTGGTGGAACAGCAGGTTTCCTATGTAGAGTATGCAGAAATTCCCGTGGAGGGATTGGGGGCTGGCGTCGCCAATCTGCTGGGCGATGCGGTTGGCGGCGTTGTCAGTGGATTTGGCTCCCTGAATAGTCGCGTCAAAGGGATAATTTCCCGCGATGAGTAGGAGTGTTGCTCCTGGTGTGATGCTTAAGTATACTGTCCGCTTTTGTTGGAATGAAAGGCTGGGCAAGCCTCTTTTAAGTGGCGTGATGGTGGACGCCACCGAGAACGCTGTTGACGCAATGTGTTGCAATAAACCTGCTATCGCGTAACGTCTGCACTGAAAAATATGAGGATTTGAGATGCAAGGCCAAAACAGCAACGACAAAAGACTTTACGTCGGCATCGATCTGGGCACCTCCCGGACCACCATCATGTCGCGGCGCGGCGCCAAGAGCATGGTGCGTAGCGTAGTGGGTTATCCCAGAGATATTATTGGCGTAAAGATTCTTAATAACACCGTGGTGGTGGGGCAGGAAGCGCTGGATAACCACACCTATCTGAATCTTCACTTCCCCCTGGCGGATGGCGTTCTCAAAGAGACCAGTGAAAAGGATGAGCAAGCCGCCATTGAACTTTTGCGTCATGTGGTTAGCCTGGCCGATGCGCAAGCCGACGAAAAAATCTACGGCATCATCGGCGTGCCCGCGCGCGCTTCGGTCTACAATAAAAGCCAACTGCTGAAAATCAGTGATGAAGTCATGGACATGTCCATGGTTGTCAGCGAGCCCTTCATGGTTGCCTATGGACTGGAAAAGCTGAACAACGCCATCATCATTGACATCGGCGCTGGCACCATCGATCTGTGCGCCATGAAAGGCACCGTCCCGGCGCCCAATGATCAGGTCACCTTGATGAAGGGCGGTAATTACGTTGATGAGGTGTTCTGTCAGGCCATAGCCGAATCTTATCCGGACGTGCAGATGACCTCCTATCTGGCGCAGAAGATCAAGGAGAAGCACGGCTTTGTCGGCGATCCGACCGAGGAGGTGGTGGTCAATCTGCGCTCCGGCGGCAAACCGATGCTGCATGACGTGACCCGTGAGTTACGCTTTGCCTGTGAAACCATTATTCCCGATATCCTGGAGAGCATGGAGTCGTTGATCAGCGGCTACGATCCGGAAGATCAGACCGAGGCGCTCAAGAACGTGATTCTAGCCGGCGGCGGTTGCAATATGATCGGGCTGGACACCGCCCTGGCCGAAGGTCTCAAAGAGTATGGCAAAGTGAATGTCTCCCGCGTGGCGGACCCCGATTTTGCCGGCTCGGCGGGCGCGCTGAAGCTTGCTTCTGAGCTGCCCACAGAGTATTGGAACCAGGTTGGCGACATCATCGGCGGTTAATGGCGGATCTACTATGCACTCTCCAGAAATTGAGCAGGCCTCTGACCCCTTGGCCGCCCATGCGTCGCCTACGCTGAAACTGCAACTTCACGCCGCGCTGAGCTACCTGGGCATTCTGGTGCTGGTGCCATTTTTGACGGGTCGAAATGAGCCTTTCGTGCAGTTTCATGCGCGTCAGGGGATCATCATCTGGATCTGGGAAGTGTTAGCAGTCTATGCGCTGATCGTGCCGGGAATCGGAAAACTGATTTTTCAATTTTCCAGCGTGCTCTGCTTCGTGCTTTCTGTGTACGGTTTGGGGTCGGTGATACTTGGTCGCTATTCCCCCATTCCTGGCATTTCGAGAATCGTCAGATATCTCTGAACGTCTGGATGTGTAATGGACGATTCAGGAGGGCTTGATGCTCCGGTTGCTTGTTTCCCTGGTTCTGGTCCTGTTTCTGTTGATCTTTTCATCACAAAATATGCACGACGTTGAAGTGCGTTTTGTGTTTGGCGAGCCAGTAGAGATGCCGTTGATCCTGGCCATGGCCGGAACGTTTATTCTAGGCTTTGGAATGGCGACGTTCAGCTATATCGTACGCACCGCCAGTCAGGGAAAGAAGCGCTCGGATAACGAATTCCCCTATTAGAAGTCCCGTTAGGAGAGCATGGCTCAGGGCTAAATCGTGAATTTAGCGCCTGTGTTGTTAGGACGCCCATGAGATACGCCCGATGCGTTGTCTGCTATGAGATGATTGGTTGGATTGGCCTGATGGTCAATCTTGTCCTGTCAGCAATGAAGATCTTTGTCGGCATCATCTCCGGATCGCATGCGCTTGTCGCCGATGCCCTCTACTCCGCCAAAGATGTTGTCACGTCGATATTGATCATCGTCGGGCTTAAAATTTCCAGTCAACCTCTGGATGAAAAGCACCCCTTTGGCCACGGGAAAGTAGAGTTTCTCTTCTCGCTCGTTATCAGTATTGTGTTGCTGATCTCCACCGGCTGGCTGCTCTACAACGTCACCAGCGTATTGTTGGAAGGCTCTCACTCCGCCCCCCATATGATCGCGCTCTGGACAGCCATTCTCAGTTTGGTTGTCAACCTGTTCTTTTATGGCTACTCCAAATGCGTAGCCACCGAGATCAACAGCCCCATGGTGCGCACGCTCTCCAAGCACCACCATGCTGACGCCTTCTCCTCCAGCGCCGTGGCCTTAGGAATCATTGGCTCGCACTATCTGGGCATGCCTTGGCTGGATAATGTCGTGGCCTTAGGTGAGACAGTTCATCTGCTCTACCTGGGCGGTGAAGTGTTCTGGGAAGCCTTCAAAGGGTTGATGGATACCGCCGGTCCTAAAGAGGTATCGCGCAAGATCCACGAGCGCGCCAACTCCATCAAGGGGGTGCAAATCGTCGAGTCCATTCGCACCCGCATGGTCGGCCAGGAGATTTGGATCTCCCTGACTATCGGCGTCGAGCCGGAGATCAGCATCTCGGAAGCCAAAATGATCGCTGAACGAGTCGAAGAGGTGCTTGCGGATCACATTGAGCATGTTGGCAATGTCAATGCCCACTTCCGCTGCACGCCTGGCTCCGTGCCAGAGTTTGATGAGATCAAAGAGGATATGGAATCGCTGTTGACTTTGGGGCAGGATCCCGATAGCCCGGATGGCGAGCCGTCATCCGATACCAAAGGAGCCCATCCGGATCCGGTCTGATCGTTTATGGTCAGTCCGAACAGGATAGAGCCTGTGTAGCGCAAAATGACGCAAAAAACGCCGCGAAAACATACCTTTCCATTCTGCCGTCAGAGTTGGCGCATCCCCGCGCTGATTTTGAGCTTGGCGTGCATGGCGACCTTTGCCTGGGGCATCCATCTGATGCAGGACCATCGGAAGGAGCTGCGCGGGGTGGACTATTTGCCGCCCATCCATAAACTAGGCGGAAATGGCGGCCCGCCAATCAATCAACCGGTTGCGCCAGGGCCAGGCGCGGCGATAAATCGTCCGCCTAATGCACAAACGCAACAAGCAGCCTTGGGTGGGACTTCCGCGCCGCTGGTGCGCGCCTCACTGGTTAGCATCAGCGGGGCGACCGATCGCAACGGTCCTTTGACGGTGTTGGGCTCTGGCGCGCTTGTCGGTTCTAACGGCTATGTTGCGACCGCCAGTCATCTGATAGATGGCAAAAAGGCGTTGCAAGTGCGGGTGGCGACACCCGGTGGCGCCAGAGACTACCCGGCGCGTCTACTCAAGGCGATTCCTGAACACAATTTGGCTCTGGTAAAGATCCAGTCGCGTGAAACATTCGCCTATTTGACGCCAACCGACAGTCAGCTGATGGAGCCCGGCCTCAACGTGGTAGCGTGGGGCGATAATCATCAGGGTAACGTTATCGCACAGCCTGGCGTGATTACCGGGCCCAGTCAGATCGTCAATCTTGGCGGCGCAGACGTGCGTGGCATGACCCCGACCAACGCCATCTACCATTGGGCGCAGAGCGGCGGGCCCATGGTGGATCGATTTGGTAATCTCCTTGGCGTCAATGTGATGCTGGCTGATAACAAGGGAGAGATTTCTGGCTTCATGATCCCAGGTTACCTGATACGCGCGCACTTTCGTGATGTAATCAATTTGCCCCCTCCCACTGGCGGCGGCGCGGCGGCGAAAATGGGGCAAGGCGGCGCAGGGCCGCCAGGTGGACCGACGATGCAAACTGTCGCTCTCCCCGTCGCCACCCAACCCCCGCCCCCCGCATTCGCCAACGCATCCCCCCCCAAGAATACCGCAGACGCCTGGTGGAAGAGGGCGCGTGATCATTTGCACGATACACTTAACCTGCACCTTCCCAGTACGCCTTTTGATTTCTCCTGGCTGTTTCCAGATGATGATCCGCACAGCCAGAAAAATCAGCTTTTCGGCTACTCTATCGGCTCATTCTTTGGTCTGATGTTTTTGGGCTTAATCTCTGGAATCAGCGGCGGCATGATGACCATGGGCGGCGGCATCATCAAGGTGACCGGCCTGATGACCTTCTTTGGCTATGGGTTGGTGCTGGTGCGTCCGGTCGCCTATCTGACCAACATCTTCATGTATGGCGCGGCGGCCTTGCGCTATAAACAGGCGGGATTGATCGACTGGGCGCACATTCGGCCAATGGCGCCCTGGGCGATTGTGGGCATGGTGGCGGGTTACTTTATTGGCAACCTGCTCGATGCCTCGGTGATTCGGATTCTGTTGGGGCTGTTTGCCGCCGTGTTGGCGATCAAGATGTTCAGTGAGCTGTGGGAGCAATATCGACAGAAACATCCGGGCCCCCATTGGCTGGATGGCGAAATTATCGACGAAGAGGCGATCAGACGCATCCCGCATCTACTGCGCGAAGGGTTGCTCGGTCTACCCATGGGCCTGATCAGTGGCCTGCTGGGCATTACCGGCGGTGTGGTGGAGGTGCCGTTACAGCGCTATGTCAATCGCGTGCCAATGAAGATCGCCATCGCCAATAGCGCGGTGCTAGTCTTTTTCGCCTCCTCAGTCGGTTCTTTCGTGGCAATGATCCATGGGGTTCAAAGCGGCGCGTTTGAAGCCTCCGCACCGATCATCATGGCGTTGATTCTCTTGCCCGGCGCTTATGTTGGCGGTATGATTGGCGCTTGGTTGACAACCGTTGCTCCGATGAATGCTCTGCGCTGGATCTACGCCATCCTGATGGTCGTTATCGCTGCGCGTATGTTGATGACAGGATTCTGATGCCGTCTGGAACCACCATTGTCGCAGTTGGCTTCTTGTTGCTGGCCATTCTTGTGGCGTCGAGTATTTTCGATCTGCCGGGATCGGACCTGACGGTAACGCCAGCGCCGACGGAGAGCGCCATAACGGCTCCCATCGCCAATCAAGGAGCGGAGCCTGTTATGGGCTTGTCTGTGGCGTTTACGCCCGGCGCCGAACAGCCTGCGCGTCAGCGCGCTCCGATGCCAACGGACCCAACCCGCTCAGGCGCATTCGTTGCACCGGACATCCAGCTCTCTGAGGCGCACTGGCAAGGGCTTGAGGCGTTGCCTTTGACGCTGGAGTTGAAGCGAAAACTGAAGCTGCCATTGGACCTAAGCGGGCTTTTGGTGGATGAAGTGAGCTTGAATGCGGCACTGAGCGGATTGCAGGCAGGTGATGTGATTGTAGGCGTCAATGGGCGCGCGGTGGACAACTTGAAAGCGTTTCAAGAGGAGTCGCGCCGCTTGCAGATGCGCGAACAGATTAATCTGACCGCTTATCGTAAAGGAAGACTGTACACCTTTACGCTCTCAGCCGATAAGAATGTCGGGTTGGCGCAGGTGGAAACGGCGCCGATGATTCAGGCCGGAGATATCATGCCGCATCCGTACCGGGGTCCGTGCACCAGTTGTCACGCCATCAGCCCCAACAAGGGGACCATGCCGGATCCGGATCTGATTATTCTACCACCTGGGCCAATCCGCCAAGGGGCGCAGCGCCCACACCGTGACCGAGGACCCTGTGCGGCGTGCCATGCCATTGTGCCTTAAGCGCTGTGGAGTCCCTAAGAAATCTGTTCTAAAACCTTCGTGTGCAAGGCGTCGAGCGAATGCCTGTCTGTAGCAAATGGGTGGTAAGGTGAAACCATGAGCAAATTTTCTAAAGGTTCAGTCTGGGATGAACTGGGCTTTTTTATGCATACCGGCAAGCAGGTGCTGCTGCGATTGAATGCCGGCGCCATCACATGGTATGAGCGCTTTTTCAGCTTGGACAACAGCGTGCGCGCCGAATATTTTCGCGATATCGGCATCAAATACACCAAGCAAGGGCGATACGTGCAGGCGCTGAGCGTGCTTGAAGGCGTGGTTGAGGCTTATCCAGCTGATGATGAGGCCGCATTCCATCTAGCGTTTTGCTACTTAAAGCTGGAGAAGCCCCTGGCTGCTATTGAGATTTTGGAGCGTCTGTACGCCAAAGATACGCAAGATGGCAAAGTCAGTTCCATTTTAGGGATGGCCTATATCCAGACCAAAAACTATGAAGAGGCGGTTGGCGTGCTCAGCGCAGCATGCGAACAGATGCCCGACAACTTCAACCTCAACTATCGTTTGGGTGTGGCGCTGGATAATCTGGAACGCTATGAAGAGGCGGTAGAAGCGTTTCAGCGCGCGATGAAGATCCGCCCTGAAGAGCCCCGAGTGTATCGCGCCCAGGGTTTCTCGCTGGAGCAGTTGGGCAAACACGATCAAGCCGTGCAGCTGTTTAAGCACGCCGCGCAGCTTGAAGATAAGCAGCAAGTCGGCTAAACGTCATGGCCGTCGCTCAAGAGCGTTTTACGCTCATGAACCTGAAGGATGCGACGCTGCCGCAGCTGACCGGTTTTGAGTGCGGCAATGCGCCAGTCGATTTAAGCATTGTTTCAGCGTCAGGCCAATCCTTTGAGAGCGCACTAGAGGATCTCCTGCAGGAGATTCAAAGCAGTGCCAAGGGGCGCTTACCGCGCCTGCAACCCTTTGACTTCCCAGAAGACGTTTGGCCTGCGACAGAGCAATCGCTACGCCATACACAAACCCTATCCCCGCGTGCGGAGCCTCGGGTCGCGCAACGCCAACGGCATGCGCCGCCGCAACTACGATTGATCACCTCTGAGCTGGAAACGGTGGTTGCTGCGCCGCATTCGAGCGCAGTGGAAAGGGTCGCCCACCCCCAAACTCCACACAGCGACACACCCTCCCAGAGGCCTCAAACGTCTAAACGCAGAACGCCAGAAAGACTAAAAGCGCTTCTGACTGCAACGCGTCAACGCGATGAGGTGGCAATGCTAACGCGTCGCTCTGAGCAAGCCTGGCGCGTGTTGGACGAGATGGTGGCCCCATTGGATGCATTGGCGGATTTACAATCCCGCCCATCGGAGTCTTCCGCGCACCAAGAGGAGAGCACATCGGCCACTGGCGATCTGAATCTGCTGGCGCCGCAGCAGAGCGCGACACATCGTCTAGGCGCATGGCTTGGTCATTTAAACGCGCCTGCTAACAGCACCAGAGATTCATCTGTGCAAGGCGCAAAGCGCGATACACACTTCAACAGCTCAACGCCTGTTTACCCCAATGGCCGTTTAGCGGATCAGGGGGGCGATATTGATGCGTTGCTCGACAAGATGGATGCGCTGTTTGATGACAAGCGAACCGAGCGCCGACGATCTGTCCTGAAGCAAAAATCGCATGCGTCCGAAGAGTCGGCCACACCAGGCATAGCGCAAACGCCACCGCCAAGCGTTGAGACGGTCTCACCACAGCCCTATCGGACGCCTGAAGAGGCTGAGTTGCGCTATCTGGCGGTGGAAGTGGCGCCATTTGAGGCGGTGTTTGTCGCCGCGCGCGCAGAGGCGGCATCGCCCGCTATAGTGGCCGATGATTTGGACCAAAAAGGCCACGATTCAACGACTGACGACTCTGCGGATCTTAAACCCGACACTGCCCGTTCTGAGGTGCTCAAAACGACGCAAGCCGCACAGAGCGCCGCTCCAGAAATAGACCCTTTGGTTGAGCGCCATGATTTGAATGCCCCCACTTGGCTACCCTGGCGGTTTGCTTTGGGGGGCATGGGCTTGGCTTTACAGCGCATGGCCGAAGGCTCCATCAACTGGTATTTGGGCGTGCTTGATGAGATGAGCGCGCTGCGGATGGATTATGGGGTATTGCAGGGTAAGCGCGCCTTGGCGCAGCAGCGCCATGAGGAGGCCTTGACTTGGCTCCTGGGCGCAGCGCAACGGGGTGATTTGGCGGCCGAGGGGTGGGTGATGACGGCGAAGTGCCAACTCCAGCTCCGCCAAACAGAACCAGCAATCCTGGCCCTACAGCGCGCAGCCGTGCGTATTACACTCTCTGAAATGTCGTTGGTGTTAGAGTTGACAATACTGCTGTGTGATCAGGAGCAAGCCAGCGTCGCCCTGAAACTGGTGACGCGCTTGACGACGCAGTCCAAGACACGTCGGCCAGTATTGTGCTATTGTCGCGCGCTGGCGTTGCATGCGGAAGGGCGGGAGCGCGCAGCGAAAAGGGCTTGGCGGAAAGCGTGTGCGCTGTTTCCTCATCACCCGGCAAGAGTGGTTCTAGCTGCGCGTTTTACCGGTCATAAGCCGTCTCTGCGCGAAGTGGAACCGGCGATCGACGCAACGCTGGAGGAGGGGCGGACGCGTACGCCTTCAACGGTGCGGCGCCGAGTGGATATTCTGGACGACTTAAGAGTCGATGAGATCTGATATCCACTGCCTAACGTCAAGGCCATTGGGCGATATGAATATCATCGAATCAGAAAACACGAGAAATGGCGCAAAATAGCAACGATATGGACGGGTTCGAGTCGCTCGAATCGGAGATGCTCAACAGTGAGCGTCTGCGACGCATGAAGCGGCTGATGAACGAGATGCACCGGGCGGAGTTTGAGGCCAAGAAACTGCATCTGCCGCCGATCAAGTCACGCGCTTTAATCGTCGCCATGTCGTTTATCTCAGTCCTGATTTTTGGCGTGACCACACTGTATAATTTCAACCGTTTCGTGACGCTTGAAGAGCGGGTTCTTTCCGCTCGTGGCCATGTGGAAGATGTGCTGCAACGGCGTAAAAATCTGTTTGCCAATCTGGTCAATGTGGCGCTCAATCATGCGGCGTTGGAGCAGGAGGTGTATCGCTATGTCGCCACCACCCGCAAGGATGTGGGGCGCGAGGGGGATTCAGAAGCCAAGCCGCCACCAGAGCCTGTGGAGGCGGAGCCTAAAAGAGCCGATCCAAAAACCCAGTCGATGCTGGCCAACATGCTGGGCATCAATCCAGAAGGGGGCGGCGCGCCATTGGCCAAGCTGCTGGCCATTGTGGAGCAGTACCCAAATATCACAGCTTCTGTCACCTATCAGCAGTTGATGGATAAAATGGTGGAGATGGAGAACCGTATCTCCATGCGGCGCGACGAGTACAATGAAGAGGTGCGTATCTACAACACCCTGATCTCCTCCTTTCCGTGGTATATTCTGGCCAAAGTGACTAGCTTTGAGCGCTATGATTACTTTGCTGTGCGTACAGACCATCCAGAGAGCACATTCTTTGTGCCCAAAGCGTCGCCGGAGATCTTTAAACGTCTGCTGCCTAGCGAAACGGGCGCAGCCATGCAATCCAACCCGGCGCCGCGTCCCGCCGCCGGAGCTGACAAGGGCGCTACGCCATGAAGTATGACGAGTGTAAAGAGTGTCGGGACCAGGTGACGTGGTTCTCCATTTTCACCAACGTGTTCCTAGTGTTCTACAAAGGCACGCTGGGCGTTTTATCCGGTTGTCAGGCGCTGGTTGCGGATGCATTCCACTCGTCGGCGGATGTGATCGCCTCCTCGGTGACCATGGTCAGTCTCAAGGTTTCCAACAAACCGGCGGACTCTGACCATCACTATGGTCACGGCAAAATCCAGTTCATCTCTTCGTCCATTGTGGGCACGATTCTTATTATTGGGGCAATCTTCATTCTGATCGACGCCATCAGAGCGATCTATACCGGCGACTACGGCGCGCCGGATCGAATCGCGATCGTCGGCGCCGCCATCTCAGTGGCTATGAATGAACTGATGTTTCGTTATCAGAGCTGCGTCGGGCGAGAAAATAACAGCCCCGCCATCATGGCCAACGCCTGGGATAACCGCTCCGACGCCTACTCCTCCATTGCGGTGCTGGTGGGGATTGTTTTCGCTACCTTTGGATTTCCCATCGCTGACCCGTTGGCGGCGTTGATGGTGTCACTAATGGTGATCCGCATTGGGGTTGAGCTGAATGTTGACGCCATTGATGGATTGATGGACGCCTCGCCGGAGATGGATGAGCTACAGTCGATCTATAATGTGGTATCCAAGGCCAAGGGGGTAATGGGCATCTCGTATATGCGGGCGCGCACCCTGGGCGAAGATCTCCATGTGGAGGTAAACGTCCATGTGCCAGCGGATCTGAAAGTGTATGAAGGGGACCTCATTGTTGATCTGCTCAAGCAGCAAGTGATGCGTGAAATCGACCATATTGGGCAACTTGAAGTGTTTCTTACTCCAGTTGAAGAGGGCGTTTAGCCGCTTCAACGCCAGTTCACCGCCACCTGATGCTGAGAAAGCGCCGCGTATGTCCACGCGGCGCTTTCTTTTTTCTGTTTATCTTGGCTTGAATTTTGCGTTTCGCTAAGCTGACGTCGGCGCTTGGTTTAAGGATTGGTTCCCGATGCGCTTGCATGCTGTTATATTTAACGTTTGCTGTAAGAGGTTAGCGTCAAATTAACGGCGTATTGCGCCAACAGGCCCAAATGGGAACCCCAAAAATGAAGCTGGAAGAGTGGATTGGCGTTGTGGCCATACTGTTCTTCGCCGTGGTCGCTCTTTTTGCCGTGGCGCCGACAGGATGGCGGGATGCGCTGTTTTCTCCGCAATCGTGGAGCGGGAATGCGAGCTTCTCGCCGCCGCCCGTGGGCACGGTGGTGACGCCGCAAAACGCCCCGCCGGAGTTGCTGCCGCAAGGGCAGGCGCTGCAAGTGGCGCAGCAACAGAACGTGACCAAGCAGCGCCGCAATGCGGCGTTGGCGGCTGGCGGCCCCGGGGCCAAAACAACACAGCAGGATGGCGCCACGCCGGCGCAACCGGGCTTGATGCCGTTTGAGCGCGCGCCAATCAAGCGTTTTAGCGGGACGATACAACAGATAACGGAGCTGCCGCGCCGCGATCAGCAGATCCATATTTGGGTCACGGAACCAGGCGGTCGGGAGTTGCATGTGTCGGTGGCGCCAAAATGGTTTTTACAGTTTATGGGCTGTACGCTCAGCCATGATGCTCAGGTGAATGGTCGGGGGTTTAAATTCGATCGGGCCAACAAGCGGGATCCTGTGGTCTACGCCAAAGAGTTCACCATTAATGGACGCCGTTGCCAGTTGCGCAACGACGAGGGCTTTGCCCTGTGGTCCAACAAATTGCGGTGAGCGTAGATGAGCCCCCCTAACCCCAAACGCACCAGCCCTCTACAGGGAGCCTTGGTGCTGCTGCTGATTCTTGGAGCCGGTTTGCTGATGTACGTAAAGTACAAGGATACGCTCAATGAGTGGAGCACCGATCGCTTGCCGCGCTATATACGCGGTGAGATTTTCGGCTCATATCCAGCGCCCACGCAACCGACACTACAAGAGAGCGTGACAGAGACCGTTTCTCCTAAAGCGCGGAAAAAGGCGCAGGCAAAAATGGTGGTGCAGCGTCTACCAACGATTCCACGCAACGCCAAGTTGCCACACCCCTATTGGGGGCCTTGCGTGAAATGCCATCTGATTCGAGGAGGCGCGCCGCCGGGTAGTCAACCGATTACGCCGGTGGGCAAAGTATTGGAGCAGGCCTCTACATTGCACAAAATCGGGCCGCCAATTCGCCCGGATTCAACCCGAAGACACCCTGCGGCAGGTCGTTGCATCAAGTGTCATGATATCGTGGTGTCCATGCCAGTTCCCAAGTGAGGAGCAACATGATCGAGCAGATCATCTCCTGGTTTCATCACCCCTATGCTCCCTACCTCCTGGCTTTGGTTGTCATCGCCTGGGGCATGGTGGAGTGGCTGCAACTCGTGGGTGGCCAGTTGCGGCCTGCCCGTCGCGCGCTAAATAAAGCCCTATCCCAACTGCAAGGTCTCCCTGTCGACCCTGAAGAGTTTGCCCAGGCGGCGCCTGTGGCCGATGCTCAGCTACGCGCCAATTCGGTTATTGGTCGAGCCTGGAGCGCATTCCACGGCTCCCTGATTATTGACGTCAGTGGCGCGCAACCGGTCCGTAGCGTGGCGCGTCCAGGCGACCACTTTGAAATCAACGCCCTATTGGCGCCGCATATCGACATGCGGCGCATGCGCTCTGCTCCGATTCTGCTGGCTAGCCTGGGACTGCTACTGTCGTTGGCGGCGCTGTCAGGCAGCCTGTACGCCGCGCTACAACACGCAGCGCAGCAGGATTCCGCTGCAATTCGCGAATCAATTCGTCAGGTTCTCTCTCTCTCGGGGCTCAATTTCCTTGCCGCTGGCGTTGGCCTGGCCGCCGCAGTGGTCATGAGCATGGAGATGCGGCGGCGTCTGAATAGCCTGGAGATGCGTATCCTGGCGATCTGCGCGGAGTTGGACAAACGCATTGAGTACGCCGCAGGCGAAGCGCTGATCATTCAGCAGTTGCAAGGAGGCGGCGCGCCGATCATCACGCCTTCCTCGCCCTGGAGCGCCAACTTGCCAGAGAAGCTGGCCGAGCAAATGGCCGAGCGACTGGCGCAGGAGATTGGCGGCCTGATGCGCGGCCTGAGTGATCAGCAGAACGCGCAGCAAGGGGAGTTGGCTGAGCGGATTCGCGAGGGCATCGCCCAGGCAATGCGCGATGCTCGTGGCGATGAGTTGACTCTGTTGCGCAACATCTTTGCGCAACAGGGGCGCGCCGCGCGTTGGCTGGAGGAGCAACTTGGCCCGCAATGGCGCGAAGATGCGCACTCACGTGATGAACTGCTGCGCGGGGTCATTGAGCAGGTGGCTAAATCGGAGCGGCTGGCGGCCCAAGAGGTCAGCGCCGCCGTGCGCGATCTGGGACGCGACCTGCTTGAGCAGGCCGCGCATGAAGAGAAGCGCCGCGAACAGAACGCCTTGTCACAAGAGTCGGCGCTGCGAAGCGTGAGCAGCGCCCTGGATGCGGCGCCGGAACAGATCAGTAGCCGCCTGCTTGGCCCCCTGTTTGAGGAGAGCGCGAAGCTGCGCGATAGCTGGCGAGCACATAGCGAACAGTGGATTGAGGCGCTGGCCCAGAGGTGCGAAAAGCAGACCGAGGAGACCCGTGCGCTGGGATCGCGCATGCAGGCGCTGGGAGACCGCATGGCGCAAGCCTCTGAAGAGGGTGTAGAGCGCATCATTGAAGCGCTGAATCGCGGGGATTGGTGGCGCGGCGCGTTTATGGAGGCGCTTGCCGAACAGGTTCAAGGGGCTGCGCGCAGCGTCTGTGAGCGTCTGGGCGGAGAGCTGGGCGGCGTGCATCAGAGCCTGAATCAGGCCCATGCAGCGTTGGGTGAGATTACTCAGTCCGTCGCCCAGATGGGGCCGGAGCAGTGGCTGGGCGAAACCCGTCAGTGGTTTGCACAGGAGCGTCAACAACGTGATCACGCCAGCACGCAGCTGCGTGAGGCGATGGCGGGTTTGCAAACCAATATGGCCGCCAGCAAACAGACTCTGCTCGAAGCGGTGGGGCGTCAGGCGCAAGCGATGTCTGATTCGCGCCAGGCGATGCAGGGTTGGCTTGATGGGTTTTCTGAGGATCTGAAACTGGCTGTCCGTCTGCAAGGGGAAGAGACGCGGCCGGCGTTGACGCGCGTGAGCAACGCCCTGGCGCGCTTGGAAGAGCGTATGGCGCAAGCGCCGCAGAGCGCCTGGGAGGCGCTGTTTGATGATTGGCGCGCTGAGCAACAGAACAGTGAAAAGCGCTTGTCGCAAACCCTTGAACGCGCGGTGCGGGAGTTGCGCGAGCAGTGGCGCGCGGCCCAGCAGGAGAGTGACGGCGGGCAAATGCTACAGCTTGCGGGCAAACTTGACCGCGCGTTGGATCTGCTGTCGTTACAGCGTGAACCGACCAGCGGCGCCTCTTTGGAGCCTGTGGTCAACTGGCTGCGCGACGAGAGCGCGCGCATGGCTGATGACAACCGGCGCGCCATTGCCGATGCGTTGGGTGAATTGAAAGGCGCGCTGGAGAGCCGTGATGGCGACGCGCGCGAGAATTGGGGGCAGTTGGCGCAGCAGTTGGAGTCTCTGAATACAACCGGTGCGGCGCCGTTGGCGGACGGCGCAGCGGATCTGAGCCCGATCCTGGAGAATCATCGCCAGGAGATGATGAGCGCCTACGCCCAGAGTCGCGCGCAGTTGGAAGAGTTGGCCAGCGCGTTACGCGCACAAGGGGCGCAACGTCAGACAGAGGAGCGTGATACGGTAATGGTGCTGGGCGCGCGCCTGGATGAGTTGAGCGCGCTGCTGCGTGATGAGAATCAACGCTTGGCGCAGGAAGCGGCGCAGGGGGCTTGGGAGCGTCTGCGCGACGAAAGCACGCAGCAGATGCACGCCTATCAAGAGCGCCTCGCAGCGGAGATGGCCACCTTGCAGCAGGCCATTGCGCAACTGCGCGAAGCCGAGAAGCAAGGGGTGGAGCAAGTGACCGCCCACTTCTCAGAGACCATAGGCGCGTTGCGCCAGGCGTTGCCCAATTGGAGCGACTGGAGCGCGCGCAGCGAACGTTTACAAGAGAGTCTGCGCGAGCACGCCGAAACGTTAAGTCAGACGGTGACCAGCGAGATCACGGGGTTGCGTGAGATTTTGGCGACATGGCGTGCTGGAGAAGCGCCCCGAGCTGATGAGGCCACGCCCGCACCGCTGAACGGCGCCCATCCGGAGCTTGTCACTGTTATGGAGACGCGCCTGGGCGCGTTGGATAAGCGCCTGGAGGAGCTGCTGGACGCCATCACCGCCGCGCCGCCGCAGCCCGAATCTGACGAAGTTCCGCGCGCGCAGGGTGAACGGCATCAAGATGAGAGTCAGCTCAACAGCGTGGATCTGCGCGATGAGTGGGCGGCGGTGGTCAATCGCCTGGCGGATCTGGAGGCGGTGATTCTCACCCTGCCCGACGCCCAGGAGTTGGCCGCGCGCATTCAGGAGAGCGCGCCGCCGCAGGAGGTCGCTGGATCGCTAGACGTCGCTGCGTTAGATGAGGCAATGGCGCGTCTGGGAGAACGTCTCACCGAAACCTTGCAGGGGCTGTGGACCGCGCTTCATTCCGAACAAGAGACAACGCAGCAGCCCGAGGCGATGGCGCAGATCAGCGCACAGATTGCGCAGTTGGCGCAAGCTCCGCAGAGCGTGGACGCCGAGGCGATGGCGGCGTGGAGCGCGCAGTTACAGCGCATCACCGGGCAGTTGGAGTCCCGCATGCGCGCTCATGAAGAGCGGATGAATAACGCCGTGGCGCGCCTGGAGGCCCATGATGTGGCCGCATTGGGATCGCTGGTGCGCGAGGCGTTGAGCGAATTTGAAGCACAATGGAGCGCCCAGGAGGAGGGCGTCGATGCCGAACAGTTGGCTGAGCGCATTCAGGGGATGCTGACCGTTACGCCCGCCAACGATTCGCCGAGTGTTGGCCAGGCGTTATTGAACCAGTTGCAGGCGGCGCTCAACGACCTGCCGGAGCAATTGCGCCAACACGCCGCCGAAGGCATTGGACAAGCTTTGGATTCATCCCATGCGCGCATACAGCAGGAGCAGGCGCAAAATATTGTCACCTTCCAGGCGGCGGTGGAGAAGCTCCATGGCGCCGCCGAGGCCCTGGAGAGCCGCGCTGAGAGCTTGCAGGCCTGGCGCGATGAACAGAGCGCTCTGAGCGATGCGCCGCAGATAAAAAACGTGCTTGATCAAGCTTTGGCGGGGCTGCGTGAGGAGATCATTGAGCAGATGAATCGCCTGCGGGGGACCGCAGAAGCGCTCAACAACCAATTCAAAATGCCGCCCAGCGGTGGTGAAGTGATCTCTCTGGAGCCCATTTTAGCCCAGTTGCGCGAAGAGGGCGAACGCATCGCGAGCCATCATGACCAGACACTGCGCGCGGCCATGGAGGCATGGGGCGACAAATTCAATGACCATCTGAACGCCCAGGCGGAGCGCTTGGCCAAACTGGCTGGGAGCATGGAGCAGCTGTCTACTCAACAACCGGACCTGACGCCGATACAGACGCTTGTTGCGCAATTGGAAACCCGCGATTCGGCGCTCACTGAACCAATGATTGCGCGCATTCAGACGCTGTTCGATGAGCTGCGCGCCGGATGGGCCGAGCCTGCGCGGCGGGAACAAAGCGCGCTCAACACCCTTTCTGAACGCATGGCGCAGATCTCCCAAACGCTGGATGCGCGTTTTGAAGCGCTCAAACCGGAGCGTCTGGAGGGAGTGATGACACGGCTAGCCGACGAACTGGGCGGCATGGCCGGCGGCGCGACGTGGCGTGAGATGCTCGAAGGAATCGCCGCCGAAGTGCGAGAACGCATCGTTGCCGAGACCGGGCAGGTCGGCGTGCTGACATCCGATTTGGAGCACGCTGTTAAATCCATGCAAACGCAAACGCAGAAGTTGGAAAACGACTTCCTGGAGACTGCCGCAACGTTGTTGCAGGAGGAGGGGCGTCGCCAATCGGCGGAAGGTGCCGCTGCTGTTGAAGTCTCCTTGCGTGAATTGACCGCCCAGGCGCAGGCGCAATGGAGCGAGCAAAGCAGTCTGGCTCAGCAGTTGGCGAACTCAGCCGCCCAGGTGCTGGAACGCATAGCCGAGCAGAGCCAGACGCTGGATATTCAATCTCTGCAACAGATGCTCTCGGAATCGATGACGCAGCAGGTGCACCAGACGCAGAGCGCATTGAAAGCATTGCTGGCCGAGCAGTCAGAGCAAACACAGAGCGCGTTGATGGCGTCGCTGGTCGAGCAATCAGAGCAGACGCAGAGCACACTTACAGCTGCCCATGCGGCGCTGAGCGAACAGATCACACAACAGTCCTCTGGCGTAGATGTGGCGGCGATCAACAGCGTGCTGAGCCAAACCCTGAACGAAGCGACACAGCAGTGGCGCACCTCAGAGACGCGCATCCTCGACGAAATCGGGCGTCTGGGCCAAACCGCGCAGACTCAGGCGGAACAACTGAGCGACAACTGGGCGCAGTTGCAGAGCGCGCAGACCAAGGCTGAGAGTGCGGCGCTTGCGCGTCTGGCCGCCATTGAGCGGGCGCTGGACGAGAACGGCGCGCAAACGGACGAGTCGTTGATGGACGCCCTGGGCGAATCGCTTGATCAACTGCGCGCGCAGTTGACCGAGCGACTGGAGGCGGAGCGTCAACCCATAGCGCACCTTGGCGACCAGGTGGAGAAAATTGGCCAAACCCTTGAGCAGCGCTTTGAAGCCCTGGCGCCGGAGCGCCTGACCGGCGTGATGGAGCGCGTCTCTGAGGCGCTGGGCGGCATGGGCGGCGGGGAGCAGTGGCGTAATGTTCTGGAGCAGATGGCAGCGGATGTGCGCGAACGCATCGCCGACGAAACCAGCCAGTTGGGCGAGATCAACAACGGCCTGCAACAGACTGTCGCCGCGCTGCAAGCCAAAGCATCCGACATGGAGAGCCAATTCCTCGACACCGCCTTGGAGTTGCTCAAAGAGGAGGGCGAACGCTTCTCCCAGGAGAGCGTCGCCACCGTGCAGAGCGCTTTGGCCGGATTGAGTCAAGAAGTGCGCAGCGATGTGGCCGCCGAGACCCAACGCATGCAAGCTTTGGCGCAGTTGGTCGACGCGGTGGCCCAGCGCGTGGCCGATCAGGAGCAGAGCCTGGACGTCAATGCATTGGCAGCACAACTGGGCGAATCAATGCGCGTCGCACTTCAACAGACAACCGAGCGCGCACTCGAAGCGCAGGATGTGCGTTTGAACGCCTCTGTGGTTCATCTGAACCAACAGATGCGCGGAGATATTTTCAGCGATATGGAGGGGTTGACGCAGCAGGTCGTTAGCGCCGTCAAACAGCTTGAGGAGGCTCCAGCCAAATTGAGCGCGGACGCCTTTGAACCAGTGCTGGGCGCGCTGCGTGAGCACAATGAAAACCTCGAACAGCAGCGTAAACAGGCGCTGGAGCTGATGCTTGAAGAGATTTCCGTAAAAATAATCGCCTCGGTCTCCGAACAGGGCGGGCCGATGCAGCGCGTTATTGAAGAGTTGCAAAGTAAACTGGATAATGGCGTGGGCGCGGCCAGCGAAGAGATTATGGATAAACTGCTGATGCTGGCTGAAGCGGTGACTGATCTGACGGAAAGCTCCGACGATATGATCGAGGAGTTGGCGGATCTGGATGAACCGTTTATGCAGTTGGCGGATTTCCTGCATGAAAATGCGGAAGGGATGCGTCGTACTCAGGAATCGGTGCGCTACCTGACCGAACAGTTCCCCCTGGCGCTGGCCGACAAACTGGATGAAGCGCTTCAAGAAGGGTATCTGGAAGAGGCTAAAGCATCCTGGTCAGAGTCAAGCGACGCGCCTGCCGACCGCCGCCACGCTTCCGATTTTGAGGGACTGGTTCGGCATTTCCGCAATAATGACGCCTGACCGGCGCATCAGCACGGGATGAACCGCGGGAAGAAATGATGAGAGACCTGGATTCAGGGTTAAATCTAATTGTGCTGGAGGTGTTGCTGATTGGTTTCGTGCTGATGCTGCTGGTTGTCGTCAGTCAGGAGCCGCATCAACTCCCTGCGCCCGTGGCGCCCGTTGCCGTTTCCACGCCCGCCCCTAAAGTCGAGCAACTACCTAATAAGTCTGCACCACCGCCCGAAGAGGCGCCCCCCCCTGCGCAACCGGTTGTGGATAGCGTGCGCTTGGCGCGCGATACCCTCTTGACCCAGCTGGTCATGGAGTTGGAGGCCGCAGGCCTTAAAGTTGAACCACAACCAAACTTTGGCGTGTTGTATCTGCCCAATCTGCTGCACTTTGATCGTGGACAAAAAAGCCTGCGTCGTGATCAACGCAAGCGATTGGTCGCATTGGTTAATACGCTGGAGCGCATCCTGCCGTGCTATGTCGCCTCCGCGTACGCTGCAACGCCATGTCAAGAGTCCCCTTCGGAGATTCCATTGTCCGGCGTTTACATCACCGGTCAATCCCGTTTCGTTGGCCAGGATGAGCCCAATTTTAGCGCCAACTGGTCGCTGGCTCTGGGCCGGGCTCTGGCGACGTTCAAGTTTCTGGTCAACGAGAATCCCAAGCTTCACGCTCTCAAGGGCGCCGATGGCCAGGCGCTGATTCGCGTCGGCGGCATGGCGGCCTCTTATGACGATACGGCCCAAGCGCGTCGTGTCGAGTTGCGCTTTGTCATGGCGCATCCCCAGCCGAAAACCGACAACGACGCCCAGTGATAAAGTGAACCATTATTTGCCTTGAGCCACTCAATAAGGCATCATGGAAGTTGAAGAAGATCCAGACAATCTGTAGCGTTTAATCCCATTTTGTATCCCGTGTTCGGGCATAACAGGTGTAAGATGCTGGTGTTGATACCCCTTGGATTAGCTGCGGGATTAGGCGTGGGTTTGGGGGTTGGAATCTTCAACCGAGTACGTAGAAAATCCCTAGGCCCCAGTGATTTGAGCAAGCAGGAGCCCGCTAATCTGGAGTTGGTGGATGGCGGCGCTGAGATCATCAGCGAAGATTTCGCAGATCCCGAGCAGGTGATTCTGGCCACTGAAGAGATCCCATTGGATAATCGTTGCGGCAGCAGCGCCTTGGTGAGCGAACACGAATTTACCCGTAGCGCCAATGTCAATTTTGAGTGGGAGCGAGGGCGCGACATCGCCGATTCCATCCAAGGCGAATTGCTCAATCTGGTGGAGACCAAGGCGGCTTTGCACATCAAACGCAAGTTGGGGATTCATATCGGCGGACAGGTGCGGCGCTCTGTGCGCCTGCGTTTTAACGTCAGTGCAGGCGATTTTGTGCGCTACCGTATTGTGTGGTTACAGGAGCAGCGTCGCGGTGTTTTTCTGGTGCCGCACGGCAAGCGTATGATTGAGGCGCCCTATCTGGTGACCTATGGCCTGCACCACTCCGTAGAAAGTCTGCCCGGCGCATCTAAAGAGCCGCCCTCTGAGCCATGACCCTCCCGTTGACGGAACCTGATTTCGGTGATGTTTAATGGCCGAAGCCAAGTCAAACTCTTCGAAAATATTTGTCCTGTACGGGCAAAGCGTTATCAATCTGTTCAATACCGAGCGGGCTGACGTCGACACCTGTCTTCTTCCCATCGTTCGGTACAATGACAGCGTTGATGAGGAGCGCTGCGCCCAATTTATGGCCAAAGCGCCCAGCGACGAGTTGGAAGAGGTCCAGGAAGCGATAAAAACCCTGCGCAATCATCTTCAAGATGAGCGCCACCTCACCAATGATTACCACGACGACAGCGAAAGCGCTAACGCTCATACCCCCTTTCTAAACGCCTACAGTGACTTCAAGATCGCCGTGCGCGCCGGGCGTGAGGAGGGGATGGAGAGCAACCCCTTCTATCATCTGTTGCGAGCGATTCTACGGCTGAATTTGATCGCTATTAAAAAGGAGGTAGGCTATCGCTTGGCCAGTACTGAGGGCGCCCAACAAGTGGAGCCCATCCCCATTACCCCCCCACCGCAGATCATCTGGAGCCGGGAGAATCGGGGTGCATCGCTTTTAATCCGGGTGAGTTTAACCATCAAGTGGTTCCTGATCGGGCTGAAAATGCCCTTGGCCGCTTTGCTGTTCGTATTCTCCTCCTTCACCACCTTTCGCGGCGTCAGCGAAGTTCTGCAACTGCCGGTTTCCGAACAGTTATTTGGAGCACTCTTTATTGGCGAGGAGGGGCAGAACCTCCGCTATTTGCTGGGCATTGTAGCTGGGACAGTGCTGTCGGCCGCTATTTTGGGCTTTAAAAACCGCATTTTCCAGGCCATGGCTGAGTGTGGCAGCGTATTAAAGGGGGTGCGCAACGTCTTTTTATACTCTCCCCGCTTTATCCTATTGGCCTCACTGTTGACGGCGGTCTCCATATGGACCAACTACGATGGCATCGTCTCGGTATTCTCCAAACAGGGCGATCTGGCCAATCAGGCGACGCTAATCCGTTCGCGCGTGGATGCGGTTCTGGGAAAAGTGGGGTTTGGCAATCCCGACCGCCCGCAGTCCCTCACGGGTTTACAACTCTCCCTGGAGTTGACCGCGCGCCAGGCGATTCTCTCTTTCAACAAACTGCCTGAAGATGAGCTCTCCGGCCTGGCTTCCAGCAGCGACCCGCGCAAGGGACCGCGCTATTGGGCGAAACATTTTATTGTTTATGGCGGCTTTCAGCAGGGCGTGATGGACCTGCCCAGCGTCTATCGCAACACCACCGCGGCCCGTCAAGTCAACGACATGCTGCTTAGTTCAGGGCTTGATTTGAGCCAGCCTTTTGAGAATAAAATTCAGCGCCTGGTGGATCGGTACGCCGAAAACCTGGAGCAAACGCGCAGTGAGGTCAATAAATTAACCAAACAACTCGATAGCATGATGACCCTCAAAAGCTACGAGTTTGATGAAGTGGCGCGATTAATGGCGTTGGAACACTATGACGTCAATAACCTGGTGCGTCGCATCACAAGCCATTTGGAGAGGAGTAAAAACCTCTACGATAGCGTTGCCGCGGAGTTGAACGCCATTATTTCCACCCATGTGCGCGTGCTCGAACAGGTGGACAAGTTTGGCGCGGCGCGGCGCGACAGCTATCGAATCTCCGCCAACGTGGATGTACGCCCCATCGAAGGGATTGAAGCGCTCAAGAAGGGGGTGATTCCCGCAGCGACACATAAGGGGCTGGACGAACTCAAGCGCTTCTTAGAGGAGGAGCATGGCTTGGCCATGGCCACCTTCATCCTGACCGTCATCCTCTGCCTGGCGATTAGCATCGACTTAGCCGATCTGCTGTTTTTCGCATTATTTACCGCGCGTTTGGGCCGTGAGGACGCCAAAGAGCTCAACGCGCGACAAGAGGATCTTCTGAACTGGCAAAAGGAGACTGCAACACAGCTTCAGAGCCTCTTCAAAACGGGCGAACCGGTGCGCATTGCCACCAACTGGTTGCCAACGCCTTCAACGATCTCTCTGCGGGATGTGATTTTTCGTTGCGCGCAGCGGTGGGCCCCACAGACTCATCACCCGCAAACTCTGCACCCATTCAGGCGGTTTCGCTATTGGATGTTTGGACTGTTCACCAGCGTGCGCATTGAACAGATTGCGATCTATAACGCTTGGGCGGAGTTAATTGAAGACCTGAGCAACCATAGGAATAAGACAAACTGCGTGTGGAATGCCCTTTTTCCCGGTTTCACGATCGAAACCGTCGCTGACGAAAATAGAATGCTCTACGAGGTTCAACTTTCGATAGAGAGTGGTATTGAAGAGACAAAAGAAAATTTTTCGAAATTTTGCCAGTATGTGACAAAGGTCACCGCCAGCCCGCCCACCATTGAGTTTCGGGATCTGTTCCAGCCGCCAGCACAGCAACGCGCACTGCTCGAAAGTGTGAAAAAAACGGCGCAAAAATCAACGGATGAAGTGATCACTGGTGACGGCTTCGAAGAAGAGAAACACGATGAGCGCCCTGCACGCAGCAGTCGTAACCGGCTAGCGCTAAGCGCTAAAAGCGTACGCAAAACGAACTCTTCGCTCCGTAGCGCCAAGACGCCAAAGCAGTTGCTCATGTTGCGGCTGCTAACGCGCACGCTCTACCATAAATTGTTTATTGTCAGCTTCGCCCAAGCGCCCGAACCCTCCTTGAGATTTACCCGTTTTGACTGGGTCAAATCCATCGTCATATCAACCTCGGAGTCGCAGACCAAGCTTCTGGCGATTAAAAACGCCCTGCCCGAAGCTCGGATTGCGCTGGATGAGATTCCGCAACTGCGAGATAAAATCATCCCCGAAACTCTGAACCAACTGGAAGGCATATCTGAGACTTGGGGAAAAACTCTAAGGCTCTCCTTGAGGCAGTATAGCGTTGTTCTGAATCATATTGAAGAGGAGAGTAAACGCATTATCGGCATTGGGAAGAATTGCCAGAGTACGGATGTGGTTGATATCTCTGATAATGATTACAAACATATAGAAACCATAATGTATGATGAGAAAACCGCATCCTTTACCCTGCTCGAGCAGTTCCGTGAAATCCAGCGGTTGGTCCTCGACGCACATCAGCACGCTACTACGGAGATTCAGGTCAAATCCAAAACCCGCGAATTCGTACAGGAGATTCACGAAATCGCCATGGGGGTCAAACGCGACCTGATGCATCTGAAAATGAACTCAGTCAGCTCCGGTCGCGGCGGACGCTGGGAGTCCATGAGCGGCGCGCAACTTCACACGCAGATTGAAAATGAGGTGGATCAGATCACGCGTGTCACCAACGAATTGAATGAAAGTC
Source organism: Magnetofaba australis IT-1 (assembly GCF_002109495.1). Lineage (NCBI taxonomy): Bacteria > Pseudomonadati > Pseudomonadota > Magnetococcia > Magnetococcales > Magnetococcaceae > Magnetofaba > Magnetofaba australis. The sequence continues at coordinate 6,562 of NZ_LVJN01000004.1, read as the reverse complement.
CCACCAGCGATGAGGGTCCGGAACATACCCTACAGCAACTGAGCCAACTGCATAACCGGATCAAACAGTTAAAGTCGAAAGTTGAAGATGCGCGCATGTCCGTGGATGTCTCTTTGCACTTTGAGCCGGGCACCCGCGTAACGCGACAAAATGAGACGCCCTCGGCCCTGGAAGCGTCGTCCGCCGATGGGCAAGAGATCGATCACTTTGAGTTTGCTGCGTCCGCCGAGCCTACGGCACAGACGGCGCCCCCCCTCAGCCATGCCCCTGATTCGTTGGAAAATCCCACTAACCCCAGGGAAATGATACCCGCCCCCCAGCCTGAAACCATCGACCGTCCGAGCGCACCGCCCACTGTGCAACATCTGGACTCGCCGCAGTCCGAGCCGCCAATGTCCGCACAGCTAGAGGCTCTGGATCTGCCGCCGGAACTGGCCGGGCTCTTTAACGCACCGCAGAGCGCGCCCTCTTTGGCAGAGGCTAGAGCGCCCCAGCCGCTTGCACCCTCGCCACAGGAGATTCACCCCCGTTATGGCCAACAAGTGGTGCGCTCTACACGCAATATCACGCCACGCAAAACCGTCGCACCCAGATCCCGCAACACCATGTTCCAGGCGCCAGGCGCCCCCGAGTCTCTGACGCGCGCCAGCGAACCGCAATACTCTGGACGGCAGGCTGAGCGCTCGGCACATGTTTCGCAAGCGGAATTGATTACCGAAGAGGGGTGGGTGCTACAAGGCGAAACAGAGGATATCAGCATTACCGGCGTGCAGATGGTTATCCACAATGGTCAGCATGGTTTACAAGCCAATGCGCACGGCGTTTTTCACTTGAGCAGGTTTATCGATGAACCCGGATTCCCCTGTCGAATCGTGCGCGTGCAGGGGAACCATGTCATGTTGACCATAACCGAAGACACCTCTCGCTTTGGACTATTGGTCATGCAGGAGATCTTCAACCAATTTACTTTTTAAAGCGTAAAATTGACCGGTCGCTATTGTCTGCCGCCTATGCGCTGCAATGTTCATCTCTTCGTATTGCGATGCTAGCGAACACTCTACAAAGGATTTTACCATGAGCGGGAATGGCGATAGTTCGCCCCCACAAGCAGAGAGTCTCGAATGGTCGCAGCAGGCCGATGCGCTGAACCGTGCTTTGGCAGAGTGGATTCAGTCTCAAAGCCATCAATGGTTTCAGGCGCTTGCTGAGCAAATTGGCGGCAATCTACGCAAGATATCCCAACATGCGCCCCAATCGATGGATGTAGACGCGGTCACTACCTTGGTGGAGCAAGAGGGAACGCGTTTCGTCGACGCGCTGTGTCACGCGGTAAGCGCGCAACTGCTCCCCAGTAAATCAGCGCCGTCACCCAGCCCTCAGAGCGCCCCTATTGCAGAAGCTTCCGAAATAGGGGCTGGCGAACCCGTCGTGCGCCGCGCTAAACGCTCCAGTTGGTCGCCACCGCCAGAGCCGAAAAAAGTCGCCGCTGACGCTCCCAGCATCCCATTGCCGGACGCCGATGATCCGCCAGGCGAGATGTTAGCCGCGCCCAGTTCGGATCCCGCTCTGCAAGCCCCGGATGATACGCGCCCGGCCAGCATGCCAACGCCTCAGCAAGAGGCGGCGCCGCTCAGCGCCATGGAGACCGGCATGCTGAAACTCCTGGCGTTTTTACAACCCAAGATTGCCGACTGCAACACGCAGTTGGCGGAACAATTTTCCCACGATGTGGCGTGGCTGAGTAACAAATTGCGCGGCGGCGCCCCAATCACCGATTCCGAAGTAATCCGTGTGGTCAGCGCTATGGCTAAGACGCTGTCGAACTTGAAATCCCAAGGCTTTGTAAACGCGGAGGATCTGTCTGGAATGGATGTGGGATTCCTCAAACTTGCACGCATATTGCAGTCCAGTTCCCCCCATAAGCCGGGGCTTGGGACTGATCAGCAGGTTGCGCAGCCCCCAGTCCAGGCACAACAAAGCCCACAGGAGCAACCCAAACCCATATTGGCGCAGCGCGCGCGCAACTCTATGCACGCCAAAGAGAGCAGCAAAACGCGCATCAATGTAGCAAAGCCCCCGGCGGTCATGCCCACTGAACCCGAAGCTGCGGCGGAGCAAACGCCTGCCGGGCATGAAGTGGACAGGCGGGAGGAGATTGAGAGCGCGGCGCCGCCCGTTGCGGACAGGCCACAGAGTGCGGGCGGCGGCGTGCAGAGTCGCCCCCCGCGCGACAGCTCGGACGATCCGGCCTTCTACAGTGCGTTGAATCAATTTTTCAAGCGCTGAATTGGCGGATAGACAGACGGGCGAACCATTGTGTGGTCTGCAAAATACTGGCTCTGCCGAGAACCGAAGGTAGGCACGATGATGGAAAACCCGTTTGTCAAATCAGCTCAAAACGCCAAACGCGGCAACCCCATTCGGCGTCGCAACGCCCATGGCAGTTGGGTGCGCAAAGCGGGAGACGCTTTTTTGGACCGTGCGCGGCAACTGGCCATGGGGCGCGCCGCCCAGGGGGATCAAACCGCCCTACAACAGTGTGTGGAACAACTGGAGCACGGCCCGGCTCCTGTGCGACAGGAGCAGAAACTCTCCCAACGAGTTGAAATCCCGACGCTATGCAGCGCAGAGGATTTTGAGCGTGGCATTGGCCGAATTCTGGATGCTGTCTATGCGCGCCACATCAGTCGTGAGGAGGGGAGACGCTTGATGGCGATGCTCGGAACGCTGCGGAAAATACAGAATTTTTCATGAAATCGTCCCATTTTCATACATTCCAGATGCTTGTGACGCTCTGCTGCGCATTGGCGTTTGCAGTTTTGCTAAACCCAGCTCAAGCCGAAAGCCCGCGATTGCGCGAAGCTTTGGTTGAACTTCGGCAAATCGCTCTGGATAGCGCTTCGAGCAAAGAAGATCAGATCACACTGCTTCAAGAGATCGGCGATCTCTACTTGGCGCAGGGGCGTTTTGAGCTGGCCGAACCCTACTTAGAGCGCGCGCTCAAACTGGCCACTTTCAGCAAACCGCCGAACTATGCGCGCATCATGGCGCTCACCACACAAGTCTCCGAGATTGATCTAGCCTATGAGCGCTATGAACTCGCCACACGTAAATTCAATGCCTTGCTGGTACAACAACGCGCCAAACCGCGCTTGACGGCCAGTTGGGTCAAGCGCATGAATTTAGGCCTGGCGCGCGCCCGCTCCGGTCTGGCCCAGACGGTTTTAACCCGTGGTTCAGCTCTCGCGAGCGCAACAGTACTGATGAACCAGTCTATTCCTGAATTAACGGAGCAGTTGGGACCATTTCACGCCGAGTCCATCGCCGCGCGTCTGCTCAATATCGAAATATTGCTAGCGCGTGGCCAGTTGGGAGAAGCGCAAACAGAAATTCAAGCGCTTGAGGGTGGTTGGTCTGGTCGCCAACCCAACGCCACGCGGTTACAGAGAGCCCGGTTAAAGTTTCTCAACGCTCTACTTTTCGCTCGCCTTAACCGCATGGACGAGGCCATGCAGTCGATGGCCGCCGCATTGGCGGATGTGGGCGGGGGGCACACGCAAATGAGCGCAGAAGAGAACGCCTTTTGGATGGAAGCGGCGACCATGGGCGCTATACTGAAAGCCAGAACCGGCGCTTCAGGCGGCGCCAAAGCGGAACTGCAACGAGTTGAAACGATCGTATCCCGCATCTATGGTCTAGGGAGCTTAAAACACGCGCGTTGGTTGATTGCGGTTGGCGCGCTTTTAGGCAGCGTCGGGGATCGCTCCCTAGGCGACAGTTTTACACTGCGTGGGAAACAGATCGGCCAAAACGACCTGAGCGAAATGCCAAAACTGGCGGCGCAATGGGCGCAAGATCTCGGTAAGGAATACACTGCCGAGTCCAATGAGCTAAGTTTGATCAAAGCGCATGATCAGGTGCGTCTGTTGATGGCGCATCTTCTCAAAAAACCGGATAATGTCGCTTATTGGACCGAGCGGTATCCGGAGTTTTCTATGCGTGTGGAGACACAAAAAGCGCCGCCAAAGATCGATTTTTCCTCTCTAACTACAATGGGCTCCCCTGCTGTATCAAACAATCAGACTCCTATTTCAAAAGCAGTCTCAGCACCTGCTGCTCCTGCGTCATCCCCAGTGAAAGAGGCGGGCGCATCATCACAAACGCCTGTTGTCAAACCAGCAAAGCCTGTTGACAAAACAAGCTCTGTCGTCAGACTTGGCCAAAAAACCAAACCAATAACCAAACTGGTGGCGTATGCGCCACCTCCAGCCAGTGAGCAGGTCGGGTACTATATTGCGATTGGCTGCTATGGCTCCGAGCAGAGTTCGCACAAAATTTTGGCCAAAGTCCAAGCCCGTAGCCTGCCTGTTTATCAACGTACTGTAAGAAGAACAAGTTCAACACTTTACTGTGCTTTAGCAGGTCCTTTTGAATCCCGTCCAGAGGCGGATTTGGCGGCTGAAAGCATGACTGCGCTCGGTATTAAGGGGTTTCTGATAAAAACGTATCGTTAATGCGCAAAGAGGGGTCAGCTGCGTATTCCGATGAGCTATGATCGAAAGTTGTGTATGAGCGAGAAGTGATCAGGTGGCGTATCCTGGGTCCGTCTGCATAAAGGTACCAAACCCACCACAGGGGATCTGACACTGAGTTGATCTGGCAGGGCTATCAGCGGATTTGGTTCTCCCGAAGTTGATGTGTGCTGGTTCAGCGGAAACATGACAACCGCCTAAGCCAAAATATCAGTTAGCCGTTCGCCTTTTCAGCCATTTTTTGGGATGGCTGAAAAGACTGCTTTTGGTGCGTCGTCCGACGCCGTTCTCTGGCCGCCTCAAGCTTTTCATCTCGTTCGGCCAGGATCTGCACATGCCGCCCTTCCAGGCGATCCTGTGGGGTGACGTAGTCGATGGCGCTATGGAGCCGCCGGGTGTTGTAATGCTCGACGTACTTTCCCACAACCCGTTGGGCATCTTCCAGCGATAATGGCGTCTGAGGCCGAATGCACTCACGCTTCAAACTACCGTGAAAACGCTCCAGCTTTCCGTTGCTCTGCGGATAGTAAGGCGAAGTCCTCACATGCGTCATGCCGGATTCCCGGATGAACGCCTTAAAATCGTTGGCAACGAACTGCGGCCCATTGTCTGAGATCAGCCGCGGCTTAGCTTCCGGATAGGCCTCCTGAGCTCGGAGCAGGACCACTTCAACCTCATCTTCCTTCATCGACGGGGTCTGTTCCGGCTGAGTGTCAGATCCTACGCTAAGGGTTGAGCACGCGTTTGCCGTGACTCCTCAGCTCGCCACCGGGTCCCACGTAGCGATAGAGCGTCACCGGCTTCACTCCGAGCTCCTTACAGAGCTCCGCAACAGAAGTGTCCCGATTCGCCATAGCCGCTTGCGCCAAGCGCACCTGGGCTTTGGTCAGCGCAAATTTTCTCCCGCCCTTCCGTCCTCTGGCGCGGGCGGCGGAGAGTCCCGCCATGGTCCGCTCCCGGATCAACTCCCGCTCAAAATCCGCCAGTGTGGCGAAGATCCCGAAAATCAGCCGTCCACTTGCCGTGGTGGTATCGATCTGAGGGCTCTGTTGCAAAAAAACTCAGACAGGGGTTCTTTTAAGGGTCCGATAGATAGTTGCTCGCGAAACTGAAAAGAGCTCGGCCAGATCTGAGATGGAGTATTCGGGGTCAGCTCACGAAACGGAAAAAATCGTACGCTAAGCCTCGCTGGGTATTCGTAGTGGCCGGAACTTGCCTTGCTCAACCTGCTTGTTCTGCCGCCAAATGTAGTCGCCGGTGAGGTTGATGTGCTCCCAGCCAAGCGGAGAAAGATGCGATAGTAACTGTTCGTCGATTTTCCTGCCCGAGTCGCGCAGCGCCTGGACTGCGTGCTCCAGATAGACCGTGTTCCACAGGATGATGGCCGCCACTACCAAATTGAGGCCGTTTGCACGGTAGCGCTGGTTCTCAAAACTGCGGTCGCGAATTTCACCAAGCCGGTTCAGGAAAACGGCGCGGGCAAGAGCGTTCTTGGCCTCGCCCTTGTTCAAGCCGATTTGCACGCGCCGACGCAGTTCTGTGCTGGTTCAGCGGGAACATGACAGCCGCCCATACCAAAATATCAGTTAGCTGGCCGGGGTCTGATCCGGTAGGGGGCGAAATGACACGCTAAGGATTGCTCACCGTCTTTTTGGCCATCTGTATTCACCCGTGAGCAGGATATGGGACCACCCGAGAGGCGAGATGTGCGCCAGGAGTTCGGGTGGAACCGGCAACCCGGTGCGTTTTCTTTGCGCCACAGCTTCTCCCAATCGGGCTGTATTCCAGTAAATCACGATTGCTGCGAGCAAATTCAGACCCGCCATGCGGTAATGTTGACCTTCGCTCGTCCGGTCCCGAATTTCCCCCTGACGGCCTATCCGCAAGGCGTTTTTCAGAGCATGGTGGGATTCCCCCTTGTTCAGGCCAATCTGGGCGCGGCGCTGCATATCGGCGTCCAAAACCCAATCGATGATGAACAGCGTGCGTTCAATGCGCCCGACTTCGCGCAGGGCAACGGCCAACTCATT
>NZ_LVJN01000003.1 GCF_002109495.1 Magnetofaba australis IT-1 | reverse complement strand
GTCACGCTATGCTTCCAGGATGCATAACGGAGGAAGCCATGGCGACAGAGTTGACGGAGCGGCAGCGGTATTGGCTTGAGCACGTTCGCGCCAGCGAGCGGACGGCGGAACGTTGAAGGCGTATGCCGACGCTCAAGGGTTGGATGTTCAGGAGTTTTACAACCAGAAAAGCGAGCTGAGGCGCAAAGGGCTTTTGGATGCAGCGTTCGAGGCGGAGTCACGATTTGCGCGTTTGACGGTGGAGCCCGACGCCCTGCCGGAGCGCCGTTGTCGAATGGAATTGCCCAATGGCGTGACGCTGGATCTGCTGGAACCCGACTCTGCGCCAGGCTGGCGACAGCTGTTGCAAGCGGTGTGGTCGTTATCATGATGCGCCCGGCCAACGATCTGCCGGATGTCTATCTGTGTCGAGAACCGGTGGATTTTCGCAAAGGGATCGCCGGGCTGGCGGCGCTGGTGGAGGCGGAGTTGGGTCTCGATCCGCTGTCATCACGCCTCTTCGTATTCACCAACCGACGGCGCACCGGCGTGAAGATTCTCTATTGGGAGCGCAATGGCTTCTGTCTGTGGCAAAAGCGTCTGGAACAGGAGAGATTTCACTGGTTGCGCCGCACCGATGGCGTCGTTGGACGCATCAGCGGCCAGCAACTCAACTGGCTTCTGGACGGCTACGACATCACCCGGATAACGCCACATAAAACGCTGGAATATACCTGTGTTTCATAGAGTTGTAGGAGCGCTTGCGGTATAATATCGGGCATGGATAAGCTGCTAAACGATCTGCCTGAAAGCCCCGAAGAGCTGCGTGAAATGCTCGCTGTCCTGCTTAAAGAGCGCGACTCTCTTCAGCAGCAGGTCGGCTCTCTCCAGCAGCGCGCCGACTCCCTTCAGGAGCAGGTGAATCTTCTCAAGGCGTGGCGCTTTGGCCGCCGCAGCGAGAAATTCAGCGACCATCCCAGCCTGTTCGATGAAGCGGAAATTGAGGCGCAAGCCGCGCCGGACGCCGATATCGCGGATGAAGATGGCGCCGATGAGACGGTCGCCGTTGCGGGACATGAGCGCAGCAAAGGCGGTCGCAAGCCGTTGCCCGCCCATCTGCCGCGCCGCGAGATCATCCATGATCTGCCCGCCGAGCAGAAAACCTGCGGCGTGGATGGTCATGCCCTGGTGGAGATCGGACGGGATGTCAGCGAGCAGTTGGAGATCATTCCGGCGCAGGTGACGGTGATTCGGCATGTCCGCTTGAAATATGGCTGCCCCCACTGCCACAGCGGCGTGGTGCGCGCAAACATGCCGCCGCAGCCGATCCCCAAGGCGCTGGCCACGGCATCGATGTTGGCGTTTGTAGCAGTCTCCAAGTATGCCGATGCGCTGCCGCTGTATCGGCAGCATACGATTCTGGCAAGATCGGGGATTGATCTACCCCGCAGCACGTTGGCCAACTGGATGATTCGCTGTGGTCAGCTGGTGCAGCCGCTAATCAATCTGTTGCGCGATCGGATGCTCGAAGGGGGCGTGATCCAGATGGATGAGACCCCGGTGCAGGTGCTGCGCGAGGACGGTAAGCCCGCCAGCAGCAAGTCGTACATGTGGGTTCAGCGCGGCGGCCCGCCTGGCGGCGCGGTGATTCTGTTCGACTACGACGCCACGCGCCAAGGCCGCGTGCCGAAGGAACTCTTGGCCGATTATAAGGGTTGGTTGCAGACCGATGGCTATAGCGGCTACTTGGCGATGGGCAAGGTGGCAGGCATTGAACATGTGGGGTGTTGGGCGCATGCGCGGCGGCTGTTCAGCGATGCGGCCAAGGCGGCGGGCGGGAAGAAAAGCGCCAAGGCCGATTACGCCATCAAGCTGATCGGCAAGCTCTACGCCATTGAGAAGCGGGTTCGGGACAAGCCGCCCGAGGAGCGCTATGCGGCGCGCCAAAGCGAGGCTCCGCCGATACTGGCCAAGTTAAGAGAGTGGCTAGACAAATGGTTGCCCGAGGCGGTTCCATCCATGGCGCTGGGCAAGGCGTTGGGCTATCTGTCCGAGCAGTGGCCGCGTCTGATCCGCTACATCGAGGATGGGCGTTTGGAGATCGACAACAATCTGTGCGAGAACGCCATTCGTCCCTTTACCCTGGGCCGCAAGAACTGGCTTTTCTCCAACACGGTGCGTGGCGTGAAGGCGTCGGCCAATCTCTACGGCCTGATCGAGACCGCCAAGGCCAACGGCCTGGAGCCATTCACCTATCTGCGGCATCTGTTCGAGAAGATACCGGCGGCGCAGACCGTAGCGGATTTCGAGGCGCTGCTGCCCTGGAGCCTCAATCCCGACATGACCCCGAAGGCCAAGCCTACCCTCTGACGCGGTTTACTGGACGCTTACTGAACATCCAACCCTTGAGCGTCGGCATACGCCTTCAACGTTCCGCCCGTCCGCTCGCTGGCGCGAACGTGCTCAAGCCAATACCGCTGCCGCTCCGTCAACTCTGTCGCCATGGCTTCCTCCGTTATGCATCCTGGAAGGCATAGCGTGACGGATCATTCCAGACAGGGGAACCCTGCGGTTTACGTGGCGCTTACTTTGTTTCTGCAGCGCGCTTTTGCCGTTTGCTTTGATTCAGTCGATAGCTTTCGCCGTTCATCTCCAGGATGTGGACATGATGGGTCAACCGATCCAGCAGGGCGCCGGTGAGGCGCTCGGAGCCGAAGACCTCCGTCCACTCCTCGAACGGCAGGTTGCTGGTCACCATCACTGAACCCTGCTCATAGCGCTGGCTGATCACCTCAAAGAGCAGCTCAGCCCCCGTTTTGGACGAGTGGGACGAAGCCCAATTCGTCGATGATCAACAGCTTGTGTTTACTCAACTGACTCTGGAAACGCTGCAGCTGCTTTTCGTCGCGCGCCTCCATCAACTGGTGTACCAGCGACGCGCAGTGGTGAAGCCAACCGCCAACCCCTGCTGACAGGCGGCCAGGCCCAATCCCAACGCAATATGGGTTTTCCCGGTTTCCGCTGTTGCCCAAGGCGATGATATTGGCCCGGCGCTGAATGTATTCGCAACGCGCCAGCTCCATCACCAGAACCTTGTTCAATGAGGGCATGGCCAGGAAATCAAAGGAGTCCAGGCTCTTGATGGTGGGAAACCGGGCTTGTTTGATACGTCGCTCCACCATGCGCCGCTCCCGCTCAATCAACTCCAGTTCGCTCAGTCGCAGCAGGTATCGGCTATGATCAACGCCTTCCGCCGGCACTGTTTGGCGATCTTTTCATATTCTCGATAAAATGTGGGCAGTTTGAGCGCTTTGAGGTGGTGCGCCAGGAGGATCTGCGGAGAGTCGTTCATCGCTGCTCTCCTGACGTCAACGCGGCGTAATCCCTGGCGGATGTACGCGCCACATGCACTTCGGGCAAAAAGGGATATCGGGACAGATCCAAACGGAGCGGACGTTGTTCAATGTGCCGGATCAGCAGATGTTTGACCGCCTCAAAGCCAATGGCGCCAACTTCAACGCCTGTTGCACGGCAAAATGGACCTGTTCAAAGGAGAACGTCTCCAATAGGCGCAGAACCTGAATATATTCCCGCTTGCCCTTTTTACCCAGGCGGGACTCCATCAGACGGCGCAAGGTGGCGAACTCATCTGGCAGTTCCCATCCTTGCAACGGGGCGGCTTGATCCAGCGCCCTGGGTTTCTCCTCCAGCAGCGCCAGATAGTGCAAGGGGTCATAGATGGCGTCCTCACGCGCATAGGAGCGTGGATGCCGGGCAATCACCTCAGCGCCACAGGCGATCACCACTTCGTGGATGTAGCCCCGCACCTGCACATCGTGAAAGCCATAACGCACCGGAACCGAATAGTCATTGGTTCGATAGCGCACCAGCGCCTGGGATGTGACCTTGGCGCTCACCTTCTCGCAAGCGTCGTAGGGAATTGGCGGCAGCGGCAGGAACGCCGCCTGGTCTGTGGAAAATCGTTCTCCGATACTCCGCTGACAGCTTCGCAATGTCTGTTGACGACGCTCCAGGCATTTCTGGCGCAGGTGAGCGTTGAGCGCATCAAACGATTCAAAGCGGGGAGCCGGGACCATGAAGTTGCGTCGGGCGTAGCCGACCAGCCCCTCGACCTTGCCTTTGTCGTTACCTCGCGCCGGGCGGCCAAAGCGGCTATCGAACAGGTAATGGGATTTGCAGCCGGATCATCTCTTCGGTCAGATCTCGGCGACCATCCCGGTAAACTTTGACCACGGCGATGCTGGTGTTGTCGTACAGAATGCTTTGGGGAACGCCGCCGAAGTGATCACAGGCGGCGTTATGCCCCGCACAAAACGCTTCCGTGGTTTCCGCGGGGAAGCCCATAACGAAGCTGTCGTCGCTGTAGGGCAGACTCATACAGAAAAAGTGGATCTTGCGCTCCACGCCGCCGATCACGCCGTGCGTTTGCCCAAAGTCCACCTGGGCGTGTCCGGGCGCATGGCTGAGGGGAACAAACTTCTCTTTCAGATGCAGACGCTTGCCGCGCACATACTCCTTGACCGCGCCATATTTCCCGTCGTAGCCGTATTCATCGCGCAGCCGTTCATATATCCGCTGCGCGGTGTGGCGCTCCTTCTTGATCTTCTCCAGATCGTTCTTGAGAATCTGATCTATGAACCCGGTGAACGGCCCCAGTTTGGGCAATCTGACCGGCTTGCTCCGCTGGTAGCCTGGCGGCTCAGGGTTCTCCATCATTTTGTCGCACCGTGCGCGGATCCAGCTCAAAGTACTCCGCCGCCTTGCGCTTGCTCATCCCGCCTCTGGTTACCGCCAAACGCACTTCTCTGTACATGCTCACTGAATACATCCTCCCACCCCCTGACCCGGAAACTCTATGACTGAGTTTTCTGAGTTAGAGAGCTTTTTCTGGTGTGGGATTTTTGGACCGCCATTTTTGGACGATCCAAGCTGTTTCAGTGATGCATTTTTGTTTCGGTTCAGTTGGAAAATGACAAACAAGCCGTTTATAATGTGTAGATAATAAGCGGAGGTTTGTATGGAACGGAAGAAGCGGAGATTTACGGCTGAGCAGAAGGTAGGCTATGTGCGCCGTCACCTGGTCGAGAAGGTGGTTCTCTCGGATCTGTGCGACGAGGCGGGCATTCAGCCCAGCCAGTACTATCGCTGGCAAAAGGCTTTGTTTGAGAACGGCGAAGCGGCCTTGTCTGACAAACGCGGCCAAAAGGCTTGTGACCGACAGATTGCCGAACTAGAAGCGAAGTTGGCAACCAAAAATGAAGTTATGTCTGAGCTTCTTGAGGCGCATGTTGCGCTAAAAAAAGTCTTGGGGTGAGCTGAACGGCTGCTGGGTGGAGCCGGACATACGGGATTCGGTGGTGAATTTCGTGGCGTTTTGGTCAGACAAGAGCGAAATCGACACGAGCCGAATTATCAACTGGATAGGCGTGCAAAGGGGCAAGTTCTATTCATGGCGCAAGCGCTATGGAATGGTTAATGACCACAATGGCCGTATTCCCCGAGATTTTTGGCTGGACGATTGGGAAAGGGAAGCGATTGTCGCCTTTTTCCATGAACATCCGTCAGAGGGCTATCGGCGCCTGACCTACATGATGCTGGATGCAGGCGTGGTGGCGGTCAGCCCCTCTTCAGTGCTGCGTGTGCTCAGAACTGCCGGGCTGATGCGTCGTTGGAGCCCATCGCCCTCGCAGAAGGGCACAGGGTTCAAACAGCCTTCGGAGCCGCATAAACACTGGCATGTGGACATCTCCTATCTGAATATCCAGGGGACGTTCTACTATCTGTGCAGTGTCCTGGATGGATGTAGCAGGTTTATCTGTTTCGGTTCAGTTGGAAAATGACAAACAATCGTTTATAATGTGTAGATATTGAGCGGAGGTTTGTATGGAACGGAAGAAGCGGAGATTTACGGCTGAGCAGAAGGTAGGCTATGTGCGCCGTCACCTGGTCGAGAAGGTGGTTCTCTCGGATCTGTGCGACGAGGCGGGCATTCAGCCCAGCCAGTACTATCGCTGGCAAAAGGCTTTGTTTGAGAACGGCGAAGCGGCCTTGTCTGACAAACGCGGCCAAAAGGCTTGTGACCGACAGATTGCCGAACTAGAAGCGAAGTTGGCAACCAAAATGAAGTTATGTCTGAGCTTCTTGAGGCGCATGTTGCGCTAAAAAAAAGTCTTGGGGTGAGCTGAACGGCTGCTGGGTGGAGCCGGACATACGGGATTCGGTGGTGAATTTCGTGGCGTTTTGGTCAGACAAGAGCGAAATCGACACGAGCCGAATTATCAACTGGATAGGCGTGCAAAGGGGCAAGTTCTATTCATGGCGCAAGCGCTATGGAATGGTTAATGACCACAATGGCCGTATTCCCCGAGATTTTTGGCTGGACGATTGGGAAAGGGAAGCGATTGTCGCCTTTTTCCATGAACATCCGTCAGAGGGCTATCGGCGCCTGACCTACATGATGCTGGATGCAGGCGTGGTGGCGGTCAGCCCCTCTTCAGTGCTGCGTGTGCTCAGAACTGCCGGGCTGATGCGTCGTTGGAGCCCATCGCCCTCGCAGAAGGGCACAGGGTTCAAACAGCCTTCGGAGCCGCATAAACACTGGCATGTGGACATCTCCTATCTGAATATCCAGGGGACGTTCTACTATCTGTGCAGTGTCCTGGATGGATGTAGCAGGTTTATCCTCCACTGGGAGATTCGTGAGTCGATGAAGGAAGATGAGGTTGAAGTGGTCCTGCTCCGAGCTCAGGAGGCCTATCCGGAAGCTAAGCCGCGGCTGATCTCAGACAATGGGCCGCAGTTCGTTGCCAACGATTTTAAGGCGTTCATCCGGGAATCCGGCATGACGCATGTGAGGACTTCGCCTTACTATCCGCAGAGCAACGGAAAACTGGAGCGTTTTCACGGTAGTTTGAAGCGTGAGTGCATTCGGCCTCAGACGCCATTATCGCTGGAAGATGCCCAACGGGTTGTGGGAAAGTACGTCGAGCATTACAACACCCGGCGGCTCCATAGCGCCATCGACTACGTCACCCCACAGGATCGCCTGGAAGGGCGGCATGTGCAGATCCTGGCCGAACGAGATGAAAAGCTTGAGGCGGCCAGAGAACGGCGTCGGACGACGCACCAAAAGCAGTCTTTTCAGCCATCCCAAAAAATGGCTGAAAAGGCGAACAGCTAACTGATATTTTGGTTTAGACGGTTGTCATGTTTCCGCTGAACCAGCACATTTTTACGGCGCCATTCTCAATGATCGTCATCGCCAATTCCCCACGGCGAAACGCGCCTTTGGATAGCATCCTCTCGATGGTCCCTGGTGGATATTTGTCCAACAGGGTAAAGCCGCACATGTACGAATAGCTGGACTCAAACAACTCCAACGCCATTCTCACCACATCGTTCTGGAACACACCATAGTTAAACATCGCGCACCATCCCCCAATAGCGGAGATACTTCTCGCATATCAGCCTCTCCTTCTCGGTGGCGCTGCCCAGATTACAGCCATTGGGCAGGGAAATTTTCACACTGATGATTTTTGCGCGCGCACGGCCCTTTTCAGGATGGAACTTCACGGACAGCGTGGCCTTGTGGATGCTGGGAGAAAAGTACTCCTGAGGGTTCTCTCGCAACCACGGATCCATATCTCTGAAAACCGTTTCATTGGTTTTCCGCGATGCTTCAAATGTCGCCTTCCGACCTTGATCCTTATCAGGACGGAACTGCACCAGCGTCAGTTTGATTGACTCAATACCATCGGCTGGCTCGGTGGGGAACTCCCTGGGCGTAATCAGGGACGTCAGATCATAGCAACGCAACGGAATGCGCTGATCGGAGAACTCCGTTTCCAACAACGTCTCGGCAAAAACACGCGCTACCGCCTCACGGTTTTCTCGCTTATCCGTAACCACCTCAATGACACCCGTGTCCGCCTCATAGGTAATGCTCATTTCCAACGCAGGACGCTGGAAATCACAGACCACGTCATCCCCTTCGAAAACCAGGGCGCTTTTTGGCAGTCCCTCGCGATAGGCCACCACCTGCACCAGGTGAAGAACGCGACCTTCGAGCGTCACACGCTCTCGTGGGTAAACCTCCACATGTACTTTCGCAGAACCAAATCGCTCGGCAATGCGCGCTTCAAATTGGCGGTGATGTTCAGGGGCGCTGCTGACGGCAATGTCGGTCGGCCCCATGAACCCTTCCCAGAACCGGCCCAGGCGGCGCGTATCGGCAAAATGGATCTCCTCTGCCCGCCGAAATGTCAGTTCATCATTCAGAAACAACCACAACGCCCGCGCATAGCCGTTGACCATCAACATCAGTGGCTCCCGGTCCTGGTCCGCCACTGCCGCAAGCATCGCATCCTGACCCGACTCGGTCGCCAACGCATTGATGCGTTCCGCATCCCGGCAAAATAGCGCCTGATGCTCGGCTCCAAGAGTCTGGCTCTCCTTGATCAGCGGAACGATAAGCTTCGCCCGCTCCTGTTCCCAGTCGACTCCCTCTCCAAGGGGAATCCCTGTGGCGTTCAAATAGGCCAGCAATCCCTCGACTGGCGTGTTTCTAATCAATCTCGCTACCATCATCATGATCCACCTCACCAAAAAAGAGAGTGTGCTTTCTTGTTGGGGATCATTCTACAACAGGTAGTAGCTCACCTAGTGATGCACTGGGCTGTTTTTTTTCACATCAATGCATTTTTTTTCACTCAAGTCCCCCCTGGGTGATATTGCGCAAGGGCCGATTGAAGCCTCTCCATGACGCGCATGCGAAGAGTGGCAGGCTCCAACACCTCGACTCCAGCGCCATGGCGCAAAATATCCATGATCAACTCGGTATCCTGGGCGTATGGGATGCGCAACACGTATCGTCCCTCTTTATCAAAGGTGCCCTGCTGCTGGCTATGCCATCGCTCATGCGCCACCCATCGCGCATTCTCAGGGGAAAAGCGTAGCACCGCCGTCTGAATCCTCTTGCCGGAAAAGATGCCGTATCCTGATTTCGTCAGTTCATCCAGATCTTCGCTGGAGACTTCGCGCGCTGGCTCACTCAAATTGACGGCATGACGCATGGCATCTACGGCAAAGCTGCGCACCGCGTCCCGCTCATGACACCACGCGTCCAGATACCAACTATCCCGATAGAACAGGAGTCGCTGCGGGGACACCTCGCGCTCCAGCCATTCGCCGCGTCCTCGACTGTGGTGATCAATGCGCAGGCGCGTGCGTGAAAAGAGGCCGGTGGCAATACTTTGGAATATCTTTGAGTCCGCCGCGCGCCCAGCAATGTGGATCACCCGGATGCGGTCGCCCACTTCATCACTATCGTGGCCACCGCTCTCCAGGAGAATGCGCAGGCGCGCTTTGAGCGGTTCGATCTGATTATTGAGTAACCCTGGCTGTAGATTGCTCAGCAGGTGCTCCATGGTCAGCAGAGCGTAGATCTCAGAGGAGTTAAACCAGACCCCAGGCAAGGAGAGCTTGGGCTCAGCGCCCTCCACCTCCCCATATCGGTACCCTCTGCCCTTACGGTCCCATACGATGGGCGCGTTGAGTCGATCGCGGAGGTATTCAATGTCGCGCTTGAATGTCGCGTTGGAGATATTGAGGGTCTCCAAAAACCTGTCGATATGGACGGGCCGCCCCTCAGAGAGCATCTGATCGATGCGGTAGAGTCGCTGCGTCCTGTCAACACCTCCTCCGGCCATTCTAACTCCCCTCCTACGCCATACTGCGCAGCAGCATATTTGTTTACCATACACCACCACAAGCGTTTGTTTACTCTAGATAAATTCGTTTTCCGAGTCTACGTTTGGTTGGCAAGCATACCAAAACGCAAACTCTGAAAAGAGAGCAAAACGCCACATGCCCACCGCCATCCACCCCGACCTGCTCAGCCCCGAAGAGCGCCTCGACGAGATTGCAGAAATTCTGGCGGCGGGATTCCTGCGTTTGACCGAGAAACGCCGTCTCCGTACTGCTCTGAATTCACAGCAGAATAGCCTGGACTCTGTTTCCACTCAGAGCCTTCATGGTGAGCATGAACAAACCGCTAACCATGGAGTAACACCATGACTGCCGAAGTGTTGAAGCGCGTCGCGGCGCTGCCGGAGAAGTCGCTCATCGACTTGAAAAAGATGTGGGTAGACCTGTTCCAAGAGGAGCCCCCTTCACGGCCCAACCGCGATTTCTACGTCAAACGCCTCGCCTACCGAATTCAGGAGCTTGCCTGGGGCGGGCTGTCAGAGACCACCCTCGCCCGCCTGGAGGCCCTGGCGGAAGATGACGCCATCACTCAGCGCCGCGCGGCGCCGCCCACTGGAGACATTCCGGTCAGCGGAACGCGCTTGGTGCGTGAATGGAAAGGCGTCGAGCACACCTGCACGGTTTTGGAGGACGGCTTTGAATACCAGAATCGCAAATACAAGAGCCTCTCTGCCGTCGCTCGCGCCATTACCGGCACGCGCTGGAACGGTTTGGTCTTTTTCGCTTTGAAGCCCGCGGGGAAATCCAAATGAGCAAAAAGCGCACCCCAAAAAAAATCCGCTGCGCCATCTACACCCGCAAATCCACCGAAGAAGGGTTGGACATGGAGTTCAACTCCCTCGATGCCCAACGCGAGGCTTGTGAAGCGTATATCGCCAGCCAGCAGCACGAGGGGTGGCTCCAGGTTCCAGACCGCTACGACGACGGTGGTTTCTCTGGCGGTAATATGGAACGCCCTGCCCTACAGCGCCTCCTACGAGACATTGAGGCTGGCCGGGTGGATTGCTGCGTGGTCTATAAGATCGACCGCCTCTCTCGTTCCCTGGTGGACTTCACCAAGATGGTGGAGCTGTTTGATCAGCGCCAAGTCACCTTCGTTTCCATCACCCAGTCCTTCAACACCACCACTTCCATGGGGAGACTGACCCTTAATGTGCTTTTGAGCTTCGCGCAGTTCGAGAGAGCGGTTTCATCTGAGAGAATCCGCGACAAGTTCTCCGCCAGCCGCAAAAAGGGCATGTGGATGGGTGGGCATCCGCCTCTGGGCTATGATGTCGCCAATCGGCGTCTGGTCATCAATGAAGCTGAGGCGGTCACCGTTCGCATGATCTTCGATCGCTTCATTCAGATCGGCTCCGCTACCGACCTAGCCAGAGAGCTCCGCGAGAATGGCCTCCGGACCAAATCCTGGACCTCCTCCAAGGGAACCTTTCATCCCGGTAAGCCATTCGACAAGAGCGCCATCTACCGCATCCTCAACTACCGCGTCTACATTGGCGACGTGGACTACAAGGGCGAGATCTATCCCGGCGAGCATGAGCCGATTGTAACACTTAGGCAGTGGGATCAGGCACAGTCAATTCTCCAGCAGAATACGCGCAAGCGCATCAGTCGCGCCCGGGCGCAGACGCCTTTCCCTCTCAAGGGCCTAATTCGCTGTGGCCACTGCCATCGGGCTATGACCACCAGCCATTCCCGCAAGCGCGGTCGCCTCTACCGCTATTACCTCTGCGGAACCGCCGCCAAGCAAAGCCATGCGGATTGCCCGGTGGGCAACATCTCCGCTGGTGAGATCGAGGAACTGGTCCTCTCTCAGCTACAGCGCATGGTCACCAGCCCGGAGTTGATCGCCAGAGCCTGGCGCTCCGCCAACGATCAGTCCGACTCGAAGCATAGTGAGAAGGACATCATCACCGCCATGCAGACTATCGAGCCTGTCTGGTCAGAGCTCTTCCCCGGAGAGCAGACCCGATTGATTCAGCTGCTTATCAGTCGCGTCGAAGTCCGCACCGATGGCGTCAAAATTCATCTGCGCGTCAACGGCCTCACAAGTCTTGCTGACGAACTCGCCAACCAGGAGGTAGCCGCATGAAACTGGAACTGAGCAAAGACCGCAGCACCATCATCGTCCACATCCCGGTCCAACTGCGGCGCAAAGGCGGACGCAAGCAACTTATCGCTCCTGACGGCTCAGATTGGCGACCGCCAGCCCCGCGTGTGGATGAGGCCATGGTGCGCGCTCTGGCGCGGGCTCACAAGTGGCGACGGCAGCTTGACTGCGGTGAAGTCGCCTCTGCACAGGACCTCGCCAAAACTGAAAACATAGACGGCTCCTATCTGGCGCGTGTGCTCCGGCTGACCCTACTCGCCCCCGAAATCATTGAGGCCATTCTGGATGGGCGGCAGCCCAAGGGTCTGTCTCTCGCTGATCTGATGAAGACGCTGCCGGTTGAGTGGGCTGGGCAGCGAGAGGTGTTGGGGGTCTGAATTGCTCTTTATGCAAAAGAAACAAAAAGCTCGTGCATCAAACATCCTTCGTGGAGTTCAACACCTTCAACCCCATCATGGTTTTTTGCATCACGCCTGCGCACTGGCAAGCCAAACATCATGTAAATTGCACATACTTAAAGCATAGATAGGACCACTGTACCCAGAAGGCAATTTGTGCTCTGAGACCGGTTCGTCCGCATTGGGATCAAACAACTTCTCATCGATAAATCCATAATGGGCGTCCAGCAGCACATGCTTAACGATATAGTGCTTAAATCCGAACATTTTGTGATTCGTCGTGATGATGACTCTTTTTTCGCCACCTATCATGGTTACTGATACCTCGGGCAAATGTCCTTCCACCTTGTTACGCCAACGCCCTGGATTCTCGGCGGTAAAATAGACTCCTCCAGCTTTTTCTGAACCGAAGTTCGCTCCAGAAGCCTTGGAGGGGCCTATCAGGAATCCAGCACCCACCAGTCCGCCCCATTGCATCAACATTCTACGTGACACCATCATACATCTCCTTGCAATCGACATGGCACCATCATCGTTCACATCCCGGTCCAACTGCGGCGCAAAGGCGGACACAAGCAACTCATCGCTCCTGACGGCTCGGATTAGCGACCGCCAGCCCCGCGTGTGGATGAGGCCATGGTGCGCGCTCTGGCGCGGACTCACAAGTGGCGGCGTCAGCTCGACTCCGGCGAAGTCGCCTCTGAACAGGACCTCGCCAAAACTGAAAACATAGACGGCTCCTACCTGGCCAGGGTACTCCGGCTGACCCTACTCGCCCCCGACATCACTGAGTCCATTCTGGATGGGCGGCAACCCAAGGGTCTGTCTCTCGCTGATCTGATGAAGACGCTGCCGGTTGAGTGGGCTGGGCAGCGGGAGGTGTTGGGGGTCTGAATAGTTGCCACGCAAAGCGATCGGCAATTTGTGATTCATTGCCCTATCCATTGAACCATGCCATAATAAAATATATTTGTGCAGCATTCCGATGCAGACACTTTATAAACTATGCACGTAATCTTCATTTCCACACGCTAAATTAGATCAAACCTCTTTTCCTCAGAAGCGGCTTATGAATCCCACATCAGAGACCCCTGTCATTGTCGCTGTAGGCGCGTCTGCCGGAGGGCTTGAAGCTCTTTCACAACTGGTTGCCACAATAGATGCTAGCTTACCCTATGCCTTTGTCATTCTACAGCATCTATCTCCCAACTACCGCAGCATGATGGTCGAGATTTTGAGCCGGGAAACGCAACTTGACGTTAAAGAGGCGGCTCAGGGTGATAAGGTTTTAGCGGGCATCGCGTACATTGTTCCAGCATACGCCAATGCCTCGATCAAGAACGGTCACCTACAACTGACTACCACGTCTCCTGACGTTGTCCCCAAGCCTTCGATCAACCAGTTTTTCATGTCCCTAGCGGGAGAAGAGCGTGAGCGCGCGGTTGGAATTCTACTCTCAGGAACTGGATCGGATGGCGTTTCTGGCCTCAGAGCAATTCAAATTGCTGGCGGCATAACCATAGCGCAACTTCCTGAAACAGCAAAATATGATGGCATGCCGCAAGCCGCCATCAATGAAGGCGTTGCGGATTACATTCTCCCCCCTGATAAGATCATCCAGAAAATCAATCACCTTCTTTCGTTCCCAGAACCTGAGGAACTGCTAGAAAGCCAGTTGATTCGTGATCTTCTGGTAAAGCTCAAACAACACATGAAGCAAGATTTCAGTGGCTACAAGACCAGCACACTGCTTCGTCGCGTACACCGCCGTATGGTTGCAACCGAAAACAAGGATCTGAAATCATACGTTGATTGGACAGATAATCATCCAGAAGAGTTTGAACTTCTTTCTCGTGATATTCTTATTTCTGTGACGTCATTTTTCCGGGATGTGACGGCATTTGACGCCTTAGCAATAATCATTCGTGATCTTTGTGATTCACGAGCGCCGGGCGCAGAATTCAGAGTCTGGGTCGCTGGCTGCGCAACAGGAGAAGAGGCCTACAGTATTGCAATCATGTTTTCCGAAGCTTTAGGTGATAAGCTTGGGCAATATCGTGTTCAAATTTTCGCCACTGATATTGACGAAGAGGCCATTAATATTGCAAGGCGCGGGATCTATCCTGCACAGAGCGTGCGCGGTATTGATGAAGCGCGGTTGCAGCGTTTTTTTCAATGCACTGGTAAAGAGTACGAGGTTAACAAGCTCTTGCGCGATATGATCATGTTTGCCCGTCACAACCTAGTCAGCGACCCGCCATTTTTGAAGCTCGATATTGTTTCTTGTCGCAACGTCATGATCTACTTCGACACACACCTTCAGGCTAAAGTACTGAGAACATTCCACTTTGGCCTCACACGAGATGGGTTTCTATTTCTCGGAAAATCAGAAAACATTAGCCAGGCAGAAGCTCATTTTTCACCACTTAAAAGGCGAGAAAGACTCTTCACAAAAGTTGGGGAGTCCCGCCCGGCGGAACACCACGAGCCAGCAATAGGCGCCAAGGGAACTTTTCAGCGTCGTGATCGCAAAACAGAATTGTTCCTGAACACGTTAGCTGATCATTTCCATGTCACCGCAGCACTGTGCGATACCCACGGTATCATTCAGCATACCGTGGGACATGTGGATCGTTTCTTATCTTTTCCTGTTGGAAGCACACGCTTGGTCATAAGCGATGTCGTCGTTGAGCCATTACAAGGTGAAATGCTAGCCTTGCTTCATCGATGTCAGAAGTCGAAGAAAAGGGTGTTTGGACGCAAACGGAGAATTGGCGATGAGCTTCTCCGCATCTGTATAGAGCCGGCATCTGATGGCGTTATTCCGATGTCCATCGTAATCTTTGAACCTGTATCTCAGCCGTCAGATGAACTCCACCCCGGCGCAATTCATGTTGACCCCGATGAAACGTTGGAAAGTGAGTTGGTCGCAACCCGAGAAAATATGCAGACCCTTGTTGAAGAGTTGGCGACCGCCAACGAGGAGATGCAAGCGTTAAACGAAGAGGCTCAAGCAGCCAACGAAGAGTTGCAAGCCACTAATGAAGAGTTGGAAGCTGCTAACGAGGAGCTTCAGGCCTCGAACCAGGAACTGGTCAGCGTCAACGAGGAACTCAATATAAAAAGTTTCGAACTCACCTCCTTGAATGCAGAGTATTCGCATCTTTACGATGCATTGGAGTTTCCTATCCTGGTGTTTGACCAGGAGGGGCTCCTGAGCCGGTATAACGCCGTTGCGGGACGGCGCTTTGACTTGCGTCCTTCATTGATAAGCCAGGCCGTCGCCGAGCTACGTCTTCCTGAAGCACTCCGTGATATAGAGTCACTGATAGATTCCGTCATCGCCGAGAGTGACCGTGCGTCCCGTATTTTGGAGATGGATCAAACGACGTATCACTTAATGGTGGCCCCAGGGTTTGACCATAATGGCGCTGTAGTCACCATCGTCATTACACTGGTCGATGTTTCTGAAGTTGTCGAAACAAAAGCTCGCTAAAAGAATCAGAAGCCAAGCTAGAAGTCCTGATGGAGAAAACCACGGTGCTCTTCGCCACGAAGAACGCCAATGGAGATTACGCGTATGCAAACAAGAGGTTCTTAGAAAGCTTTGGGCTGGAAGGAGAAGCGTATCAGGGTAAAAGCGACTTTTCTTTGCTGCAGGAAGCCATTGCTAAAGAGATGTGGGAATCCGATCTGAAAGCTTTGCGTCAGGGCGGAATAATTGAAAATGAAATTTTGCTTCAAAATGAAGCACGGCGTAGGCACATACGATGCAACCACCAATGTGTGAAAGATGAGACGGGTAAACCCATTGCTTTCATTGTTGAAGGAAAAGATGTAACTCTGAATAAAGAGGCTGAAGAAAAACTTCGCATTGCAGCGCGAGTTTTCAATCAAACTGGAGAAGCTATCATTGTGACTGACCCCTCCGGGATCATTCAAACCGTAAACTCTGCATTCACCGAAGTGACTGGTTTCAGCTTCTCTGAAGCCGTAGGTAAAGGAGCCAATATTCTCAAATCTGGCTGACATTCGAATGAGTTCTACGCTAACATGTGGCAGCAGTTGGCTGAGAATGGATCCTGGCAGGGGGAGATCTGGAACCGCAGAAAGAACGGTGAGATTTTTCCCGAGTGGCAGACAATCAATCGCGTTGAAGGGGAAGATGGGAAAACAGAGTTTTTTGTATCAATTTTTTCTGATATCAGCAGCATCAAGAACGCGCAGAGGAAAGCGGAGTATTTAGCAACCCACGATGTGCTCACTGGCTTGCCAAACCGAGCGCTATTTCAGGACCGCCTGCGCCATGCGCTGGCTCAGGGCCGACGTCAGAATTTAAAAGTTGCTCTTCTGTTTATCGACTTGGATAATTTTAAGACAATCAATGACACGCTTGGGCACGAATACGGAGATGAGGTTCTCAAACAAGCTTCTGTGCGTTTGAAAGAGGTGGTTAGAGACGTCGATACAGTAGCTCGCCTAGGTGGAGATGAATTCACTGTCATCATCACTGGCGGCGACGAAGAGTTGGCCGAACATGTTGCGGAACGTATTGTGGATGACCTCTCCGCCTCTTTCCAAGTGAAGCAACATAAACTTCACATCTCCGCCAGCATCGGCATTGCATTTTTCCCAGATGATGCACAAGATTCGGCCAGTTTGACTAAATCGGCCGATGTCGCCATGTATCGAGCCAAAGAGCAAGGCCGCAGTCGGGTTGAGTTTTTCCGCTCGGATCTGCATGTTCGACTTCTAAAACGCGCAGCTATTGAAGAAGCGCTCCGGAGTGCTATACCAGCCAAACGCTTACGCCTTGTATACCAGCCAAAATACAATTTAAACGAAGAGCCCGCCATGATCGGTGCAGAAGCGTTACTGAGGTGGCGAGATGCAGATATGGGGAATATCTCTCCCGCAGAATTCATTCCTATCGCTGAAGCTTGTGGGCTAATTCATGAGTTGGCCATGTTTGTGGAAGACATGTTAATTCAACAAGTCAAGGAGTGGCGACACAACAAACTTTCTCCACCGCCAATCGCTATGAATGTATCCCCTCGCCAGTTGAAAGAGCCCACCTTTGCTCAGAAGATCGTCAAAAAGATCAATGATGCTGATATACCACATAACCTCATACATTTAGAAATAACTGAGAATGCGTTACTAGATTCCAATGATGCAGTTCGTTCCAATTTAGAATTCTTAGCAAAGAGTGGGATTGAGCTGTCTTTAGATGATTTTGGAACTGGATACTCTTCTTTAAGTCGAATTAAGAGCCTTCCAATTAAGGAGTTGAAGGTTGACAAATCTTTTGTCGATGGGTTGGGTGAAAATCCAGAGGATGAAGCCATTGCTCTAACAGTTCTCAGCTTAACGACGGCTCTAGGATTACGCAGCGTTGCAGAGGGGGTAGAAAACCATAAACAGCTTGATTGGCTACGCCAGCATGGATGTGAAACTGTCCAGGGCTATTTGCTACAACGTCCTTTAGAATCTGATCACTTTGAAGATCTTCTGGCAAAGAATGGATAAGCGTTATGGACTCTCATTCTATACCGCGGGGATTTTTGACTGAATGTGAAAGCGAACAGCTTCACCTCTCAGGCGCTATTCAAGGTCATGGCTGCCTTCTTGTCACAGGCGCAAATGAAACCATAACCCATGTATCTTCAAATATTTCTTCTTTTCTAAACCTTGATCCAAAGTCGGTTCTGAATTGTGAGCTTAGTCAGGTTCTGCGCTTGCCTGAATCACGTCCAAAGATAGATTCTGGCAACAGATTGCTGACCGATGCATATCACGAGCCTTCAAATACGCAGCTTTCTGCACAGTTGGTGAGAGGGGCAGATGAGAGCTTAATGGTTGAACTATATCATCCTAGCCTTCAATCCGCATCATCGGCACCGATACGACATCATGACTTTGCAAAGAATCAGCCACATACACCTGAAGAGCTTTTGATTGAGGAGCAGTCTGTCATTTCTTACGTGATGTCGCTCTCCGGATTTCAAAGAGTTCTCTATTATGCTTTCCGTGAAGATCATGATGGAGAGGTGCGGGCTGAGTGCCGACAAGAAGACGCTTATGGCAGCTACCTTGGATTGCGTTTCCCTGCCAGTGACATTCCACACATTGCACGAGTTCTATACAAACAAAATCCATGGCGTTCAATTCCTGATTCTCAGGAAGCGTCTGTGCCGATTATTTCTCTTCATGATCTGAAGCCCGACTTGACATGGACTGACCTGCGCAGCGTCTCTCCTATACACCAAGTTTACCTGGCAAATATGGGGGTT
>NZ_LVJN01000002.1 GCF_002109495.1 Magnetofaba australis IT-1 | reverse complement strand
ATCCCGCCGGTATCGATGGCTCGGAAACGGCGGTGGCGGTGCTCTACGAGAACGTCGACGCCTCCGCTGGCGACGCCACAGGAGTGGTCATCAGCCGATTGGCTGAGGTGAATGAAACCCGCCTAGTGTTCGACGCCGTCGTAACCGAACCCGAGAAAGCTGCCGCCATCTCCCAACTGGCGGATCAACTCATCATTGCGCGATAAGGAGAGTTCCCCATGGGAGCCTTGGATGTATTCAATAGCAACGCCTTTTCCCTGGTCTCGCTCACCGACGCCATCAACAAAATGCCCTTTGTCCCGGGCCGTATCGGCCAGATGGGGCTGTTCCACGAACAGGGGGTGGCCACCACTACGGTGCTCATCGAAGAGCGCGAAGGCTCGCTCAATCTGGTGGAGACCACCGCGCGCGGCGCTCCCGCTGTGCAGAACACCACCAACAAGCGCAAAGCGCGCTCTCTGACAGTCCCCCATATCGCCCTGGAGGACACCATTCTCGCCGATGAGGTGCAGAACCTGCGCGCGTTTGGCTCCGAGAGCAATCTCGAAGGCGTCCAAACGGTGGTCAACAACCGCCTGGAGGAGATGGCGCGGAAGATCGACGCCACTCTGGAGCACCTGCGTATCGGCGCCATCAAGGGCCAGATCCTCGACGCCGACGGCTCTACTGTCCTCTATGACCTCTTTACCGAGTTTGGCGTCAGCCAGCACACCGAGATCGACTTTGATCTGGATAACGCCAGCCCGACGCCTGGCGCGGTGAAGAAGAAGTGTCACGACATCCGGCGCAAGATCGAGGATGAGTTAGGCGCTCAGCCCTATGACCACATCCACGCCATCTGCGGGGCGGACTTTTTCGATGACCTGATCACCCACAGTGAAGTCAAAGACGCTTACGAACGCTACGCCGATGGGCTGTTTCTGCGCCAGGGTCAGGCGCGCGGCTCCTTTGAGTACGCCGGGATTGTGTGGGAGGAGTATCGCGGCAAGGTGGGCTCCGTGGATTTCAACGACGCCGCCAAGGCGCGTTTCTTCCCGGTGGGCGTGCCCGGTCTGTTTCGGCAGTACAACGCCCCGGCGGACTTTGTGGAGACGGTCAATACCATTGGCCTGCCGCGCTACGCCAAACAGGCCATTGATCAGCAGTTCCAGCGTTGGGTGATGCTGCATGTGCAGTCCAACCCGCTGCCCATTTGCACGCGCCCGCGTGTGCTGATCAAAGCGAAGCGGACCTGATGAACCCTTTTGAGATGGCGGTGGACGCCGTATTTGCTTCATTCGGCGTCGCCGCCACTTACACCCCAGCCAATGGCGACCCAGTCATCACCATCACAGTGCTGGCCAAGCGCCCGGACGAGGTGGTGGGCTTTGGAGAAACGCGTATTGCGGCGGAGATCTCTCTGTTTGAGATTCGGGCATCTGACATCGCGAACCCTCAAGGCGGTGATGTGATCACCCTCAACAGTATCGACTATACCGTCCAGGGAGCGCCGACGCGAGATACCGAGCGGCTCGTGTGGGTGGTGGATGCGTTCGTCTCATGAGAATGGCGACCACCATCCTCGGTTCCATCCGGCGCGATATGGAGCAGGACCTGCGCAATCTCAATCGCGCCGTTGTGGATGGAACCCGTGATGCGGGGCGCGGGCTCAAGCAGGATCTGCGCGAACAGGTGATTTCGGCGGGCCTAGGCAATCGGCTGGCGCGCACCTGGCGGGATCGCAGTTATCCCAACCAGGGCATCAACGCTGCGTCGCTGGTCTGGTCGAAGGCCCCGCACATTGTGCAGGCGTTTGACCGGGGCGTGGTGATTCGGGGGCGCAATAGCCGATGGTTGGCGATCCCGACGCCGCAAGCGCCAAAGCGGGGCGTTGATGGCAAGAAGATTCACCCTGGCAACTTCCCAGAATCCAGATTTGGAAAGCTCCGATTCGTCTATCGCCCAGGGCGTTCATCGCTATTGGTCGTGGATGGCGTGCGCATTAGCGCCAAAACGGGGCGTGTGGGCCGACAAGCCAAGGGCGGCATCTACACCAAGTCAGGTCGCTTGAAATCCGGCGTGACGGCGGTGGTGATGTTTGTGATGGTTCCGCAGGTTCGGCTGCGCAAACGGCTGGATGTGAAAAGGGTGGCCACGCGATGGGCCACCCGTCTTCCCGAAGCGATTGACGATAATTGGAGAGGTTCTCCAGCGACTACCCGTTGATAAAGTTGGCGACGTTTCGCCACCAATTTTCGTCTTCTTGCTCTTTGCAATCTCGAACGTTTTTGAACGCCAACAGGCCTGCCTGGATTTTCCCATATTTAGCGCGGAGCGCTTCAGCAGCACTCTGGGGATCTCGGGGTAAATCCGATGCGCCAAATGCGTGTGGCAAATTGTTGAACATGTCCATCTGGTCGGTGCGAAAGTCAAAAAGACCCAGTTGAGGGCCTTCAAAAAGGCTCCCCTGGCGCGGATTGCTGCGTTTCATGTGTTCATCCTTGAACAAAGGGCGTTTTACGCCTGGCGGCTAGATTGAGTCCCAATAATATGTGCGCCGTTGCGTATAAAAGTGGGAATGTCAACGTGAGTGCCTGAGCCGGGTGTACGCGTTTCTTCCAGTATCGTGTCCAGCCATTGGCCTCGGGATGCCGGGACGCCTTTGGCTCCGAAAACGCGTTCCTGCTCAATCGTGATGATCTGCTCAATGTCGCGCTTTGTAGCTTTGCCGGTTTTCATGGCCATAAGCATCATGCCATGGATCACGCCACGATCAAATTCGGAGCTATCACCGGTGGCTTTTAGGGTGAGGTAAAGGTTGTGCAGGTGGTCTGAAATGGACGCAAGAATAGCGTTGGACTTTCTGTTCATGTGTGCAAACTCCCGTTGACCGTTGCGCGATCTGTGTCGCGTATATTTCTGAGAGTGACGGGCTGAGAGGCTGCTGTCAACGACGATGTTCAAGAGCAGCAGAAATGACCAAACAAGCATCTGAAATGGCGATGGGATAATTTTCGTGGCCAGTAAAACTGAGCAGATTCTCCAGGCGCTGCACTCTCTGCTCAAAGCCATCCCCAGCGCCACGGTGTTGCGCAACTTCGCACTGCCCACGCGCATTCCAGCAGACGGTCTGATCATTCTGCGCGACGGCGACCCCGGTGAGCCTGAGCAGTCACTGGGCGGGGTAGGGGGCTGCTACTACCAGCATGCCGTGGAGATCGAAATCATCGTGCAGCACGGTGATGCAGCCCAGAGGCAGAGCCAGTTTGATGATTTGCTCATGACTATCGCCAGCGCATTGGACGCCGATTCTACTCTGAATGGCCTCATCTTCGGCATGACCTATGGCCGCCCGGCCATCCAGTTGGAACACGAAGAGGGAGCCGCGCCTCTCCTGGGCGGCATCATCGAACTGACCCTCGACTACGAGACATCTTCTCCAATTTCCTGAATAACAACCCGATAGACGAGAGGATTCGACATGGCCCGCAGCTATGGCTCGAACGCTACCCTATTGCTTAAACGGGAGGGCAGCTACGGCTCCATCCCCACGGGCGACTACATCCAGATGCCCTTCAACCGCTGCACCCTGAGTAGCGAGCAGGGGCTGATTGTCGATCCAGTGCTGGGTCAGGGACGCGACCCCCTGTCGCCGCTCCAGGATGTCAT
>NZ_LVJN01000001.1 GCF_002109495.1 Magnetofaba australis IT-1 | reverse complement strand
TCAATGGCGCCCGAAAAATGCAGCACCATGGCGCCGCAATAATGCATCACTTGGGCATTGGTTGGGCGCGTAGCGCACAACGGGGTTTGCCGTTTTCCTTTGTCTTTAAAAAAACGAACAAAAACATCTTTTCAACACACTTGAGATTCAGAATGAGGGAGAGGCGGCAGACCTGTGGGAAACGTGTTTTCGTTTTCCACAGGGATAGCGGAGCGTCCGCCTCTCCCGGAGCCGCAAGTGGGCAGGACCGCCAGTTTCAGGAAGGGTCGGTTTTGCTATTTGAGCAGGAAGCTTTTGTTTCTGCAGCGCGCTTTTGCCGTTTGCTTTGATTCAGTCGATAGCTTTCGCCGTTCATCTCCAGGATGTGGACATGATGGGTCAACCGATCCAGCAGGGCGCCGGTGAGGCGCTCGGAGCCGAAGACCTCCGTCCACTCCTCGAACGGCAGGTTGCTGGTCACCATCACTGAACCCTGCTCATAGCGCTGGCTGATCACCTCAAAGAGCAGCTCAGCCCCCGTTTTGGAGAGTGGGACGAAGCCCAATTCGTCGATGATCAACAGCTTGTGTTTACTCAACTGACTCTGGAAACGCTGCAGCCGCTTTTCGTCGCGCGCCTCCATCAACTGGTGTACCAGCGACGCAGCAGTGGTGAAGCCAACCGCCAACCCCTGCTGACAGGCGGCCAGGCCCAATCCCAACGCAATATGGGTTTTCCCGGTTCCGCTGTTGCCCAAGGCGATGATATTGGCTCGGCGCTGAATGTATTCGCAACGCGCCAGCTCCATCACCAGAACCTTGTTCAATGAGGGCATGGCCAGGAAATCAAAGGAGTCCAGGCTCTTGATGGTGGAAACCGGGCTTGTTTGATACGTCGCTCCACCATGCGCCGCTCCCGCTCAATCAACTCCAGTTCGCTCAGTCGCAGCAGGTATCGGCTATGATCAACGCCTTCCGCCGCGCACTGTTTGGCGATCTTTTCATATTCTCGATAAAATGTGGGCAGTTTGAGCGCTTTGAGGTGGTGCGCCAGGAGGATCTGCGGAGAGTCGTTCATGGTTGCTCTCCTGACGTCAACGCGGCGTAATCCCTGGCGGATGTACGCGCCACATGCACTTCGGGCAAAAAGGGATATCGGGACAGATCCAAACGGAGCGGACGTTGTTCAATGTGCCGGATCAGCAGATGTTTGACCGCCTCAAAGCCAATGGCGCCCAACTTCAACGCCTGTTGCACGGCAAAATGGACCTGTTCAAAGGAGAACGTCTCCAATAGGCGCAGAACCTGAATATATTCCCGCTTGCCCTTTTTACCCAGGCGGGACTCCATCAGACGGCGCAAGGTGGCGAACTCATCTGGCAGTTCCCATCCTTGCAACGGGGCGGCTTGATCCAGCGCCCTGGGTTTCTCCTCCAGCAGCGCCAGATAGTGCAAGGGGTCATAGATGGCGTCCTCACGCGCATAGGAGCGTGGATGCCGGGCAATCACCTCAGCGCCACAGGCGATCACCACTTCGTGGATGTAGCCCCGCACCTGCACATCGTGAAAGCCATAACGCGCCGGAACCGAATAGTCATTGGTTCGATAGCGCACCAGCGCCTGGGATGTGACCTTGGCGCTCACCTTCTCGCAAGCGTCGTAGGGAATTGGCGGCAGCGGCAGGAACGCCGCCTGGTCTGTGGAAAATCGTTCTCCGATACTCCGCTGACAGCCTCGCAATGTCTGTTGACGACGCTCCAGGCATTTCTGGCGCAGGTGAGCGTTGAGCGCATCAAACGATTCAAAGCGGGGAGCCGGGACCATGAAGTTGCGTCGGGCGTAGCCGACCAGCCCCTCGACCTTGCCTTTGTCGTTACCTCGCGCCGGGCGGCCAAAGCGGCTATCGAACAGGTAATGGGATTGCAGCCGGATCATCTCTTCGGTCAGATCTCGGCGACCATCCCGGTAAACTTTGACCACGGCGATGCTGGTGTTGTCGTACAGAATGCTTTGGGGAACGCCGCCGAAGTGATCACAGGCGGCGTTATGCCCCGCACAAAACGCTTCCGTGGTTTCCGCGGGGAAGCCCATAACGAAGCTGTCGTCGCTGTAGGGCAGACTCATACAGAAAAAGTGGATCTTGCGCTCCACGCCGCCGATCACGCCGTGCGTTTGCCCAAAGTCCACCTGGGCGTGTCCGGGCGCATGGCTGAGGGGAACAAACTTCTCTTTCAGATGCAGACGCTTGCCGCGCACATACTCCTTGACCGCGCCATATTTCCCGTCGTAGCCGTATTCATCGCGCAGCCGTTCATATATCCGCTGCGCGGTGTGGCGCTCCTTCTTGATCTTCTCCAGATCGTTCTTGAGAATCTGATCTATGAACCCGGTGAACGGCCCCAGTTTGGGCAATCTGACCGGCTTGCTCCGCTGGTAGCCTGGCGGCTCAGGGTTCTCCATCATTTTGCGCACGGTGCGCGGATCCAGCTCAAAGGCCTCCGCCGCCTTGCGCTTGCTCATCCCGCCTCTGGTTACCGCCAAACGCACTTCTCTGTACATGCTCACTGAATACATCCTCCCACCCCCTGACCCGGAAACTCTATGACTGAGTTTTCTGAGTTAGAGAGCTTTTTCTGGTGTGGGATTTTTGGACCGCCATTTTTGGACGATCCAAGCTGTTTCAGTGATGCATTTTTACGGCGCCATTCTCACACCGCTTTGCAGGAGCGCCAGGCTATCACATCGGATGGGCCGCGCGCGCCGTTCACCTGGCAATTTTCCGCCACATTGGCCGCCGAGTGGATGCCGGGCTTGTTCCCTGAACAGTCTCAATAAGGCGGCCATGAATAGCGGATAATACGCACTATCTGAGGGTGTGCTATCCGTTCAGCAGAAACATCTGAAAGAGAAATCTCATCTCACGCGACAAGGCTTCTAATCGTTGTTCTGCTCCAGTTCTGGTAGACCAAAGAGTTTGCGATCTCGGGGGTTTCTGAGGAACGCATCCAGGACGTCAATGAGCTTCTCTTCACTCCACCCATCACGCTGTTGGTCCACTTGACTCTGGAGCCACTCTCCCATGAGAGAGTGCTTTCTCATGGTTCGGTTTCTTTCTGCTTTTTTCTGTTTCTGGAGGATGTCTCTCTCCTCCCGCTGGTACTTTGCAATCTTCTCCCGCACGGACTTCAGTTTGTCAGAGTACTCTTGAGACACACCACTCTCCTCCGCCAGCTCGAAACGATACAGTATGTGGACATCTTGCATAGATTAGCAGACCTGATTCGTCTCGTAAATTATGTTAGTCTAATGGAGACGATATCGAGAATAAGCGCACTTAGGAGTTTCTAAGATATATGGCCATATATCATCTCACAGTTAAGGTTGGCAGTCGCGCCAAAGGAAATTCCGCCATGGATAAGGCGTCGTATATCACAAGGATGGGAAAGTATGCCCATGACAGGGATGAGATTGCTCATACGGAGTCTGGGAATATGCCTTCCTGGATTAATGGAGGCCCCATGGCTTATTGGATCAATGCCGATCGCTATGAACGGACAAACGGGACGCTCTTTCGAGAGGTGGAGTTTGCATTGCCAAGAGATCTTCATCATGTACAGCAGATTGATCTTACGCGGGAGTATGTTGCGGAGTTGACCGCTTCAGGACTGCCCCATACCTGGGCCATACATCGTGGAGAGAACGATAACGGTGAGGCGCACAATCCTCATGTACATTTGATGATTTCCGAGCGGCGAAATGATGGGATAATGAGAAGCGCTCAAGGTTGGTTCAAGCGTGCTGCGGTTGGCAATCAGGATCCGGCTTCCGGTGGGGCTAGGAAGGTGGATATTGGCGGGTCGCGAAAAGCGTGGTTGGCAAACGCGCGGGCGCGTTGGGCTGAAGTCGCCAATACGCATTTGCGTGCGGCTGGTAGGGAGAGTGAGATTGATCACCGTTCTTTGGCTGAGCAGGGCATACAGCGAATTCCGCAGCGGCACCTTGGACCGCGTTTGCATGCGATGGAGGCAAAAGGGATTGTTACGGATCGCAAGCAGGATATGGATATATTGAAGAGTATTCAGGGTGAGCTGGAGAGTGCGCAGAGGGAGATTGGCGCTCTGAAGAAGGAGCAGTCGCGCTTGCTTGCCGAGTATTATTTACCAAAGCTCAAGGCCCAGATTCAGGCGTTGGGGTGTGCGGAATATGGCGTACGGATTGGTCGTGGTAAGAAGTATAAATATCTCGATCAGGCCACGCCAAAGCAGGTATTGAGTTTGGCCTCTGAACTTATCGAGCAGAGACGGTTGGCGTGGTCGTTTGAGATTCAGCCAGCAGCCTCTTTGGCGCAGGAGTGGGTGTTGGTTGAGGGGGTGAGGCAAAGCGCGTTGGCGTCGATGCGGGAGGAAGGGGTGGGGTCTGTTGTGTCGGTGGCGTTGGGTGAGGGGCGACATCAGGCTTGGGTGCGGTTGGTCACTGCGGTTGAACCGTCTGGGCGAGAAGAGGCGGTGGCGATATTGCGTGAGCGGTATGCGCCGGATGGGCGCGCATCGGTCAATCCTGTGTTTGGCGAGGCGGCTGGGTGGCGATTTTTGGCGAAGGTTGCTGAGTCTGACGAAGTGTCTTTGTTGGATGATGTCGTGTCGGTGACGCAAAGAGATGAGGCGTTCTGCTCAGCGGCGTTTGATTTGATCATTGAGGCGAACGGGCGGAGTGAAATGCATGAACGTTTGAAGAGGATTGAGCGGTGGGAGCCACGAGGGCGGCATGGCGGGCGCGAAGGGGTGGCCTCTCCACAGGCGTTCTATCTGGAATCACTGCATCGCCAGTGGCGTGAGCAGGGGAGGGCGCTGAATTGGGCGTTTGAGGATCGAAAGGTTGTTGGGGAGATGGTGGACAATGGGTATAGCGCTTTGAGCATTGCGCGGGCTCTTGAGGAGTTTTCACCCGAAGCGGCGCGGTGTTTGTATTTTGAGGCGGGCGATTTGAGTGAGCGCTATGCGGAAGTTCTTGTGGATAAGGTGTTGCAGGAGCGGCGGCCTGAGGAGGAGGCCCCTACGCCTGGCAGTGATTTTGAGCCATGATGGGATTGGGTTGGGTGGCGTTTCTGTGGCGGTCGTCAGCTTCGTGGATAGTGACCAGCAGTTCCATATGGGGTGAATGCTCTTCTTAGGGCCATTGAATCATGATTGATTTCAACAAACTGGAAAAGTCCCTGGCGCATCTGAAGGCGCAGCAGAACAACCGGTGTGCGCTCCCGCCAGAGATGCCGACGTTGATGCGTGAAGCGGTGGACGAATCGGTGATTCAGCGGTTTGAGACCTGTTATGACACCCTGTGGAAAACGTTGCGGCGCTATCTGCGTGAGGAGCTGGGATTGGCGGAGACCCCCGCCAGTCCCAAGCCGATCTTCCGTCTAGCCAATGAGAACAATCTTTTGCTTTCGGATATCGCGCATTGGCTGGAGTACGCCAATGCGCGCATCGCCACGGCGCATGATTATAGCGACGAAAAGGCGCAAGCGGCTTTGGCATTGATGGATCGATTCATCGAAGACGCTGAGGCCCTGCTGCAATCTTTAACCGGACGGCGCTGAAATGGCTGACATGGAGCTGACCGACGCCCAGCGTCAGATGGTGGTGGCGCTGGCGCAGCGCCATCTGCCCAATGTTGAGATCTGGGCTTACGGATCACGTGTTGATGGAACGGCGCGCGCCGCTTCCGATCTGGATTTGGCGGCGTTTGTGGAGCCCGGCCAGGAGGCCGCCGCCCAGGAGCTGCGCGAGGCGTATGAGCAGAGCGACCTGCCATTTCGGGTGGACCTACTGCTCTGGCGCGAGCTGCCGGAGTCTTTCCAACAAGCCATTATCGCCAACCA
The DNA here is from genome assembly GCF_002109495.1 of Magnetofaba australis IT-1. Classification (NCBI taxonomy): domain Bacteria; kingdom Pseudomonadati; phylum Pseudomonadota; class Magnetococcia; order Magnetococcales; family Magnetococcaceae; genus Magnetofaba; species Magnetofaba australis. The sequence continues at coordinate 20,347 of NZ_LVJN01000001.1, read as the reverse complement.
TGTTGTCCTGACGTCATCTCGCCATGGCCAAAAGTCCTAATAAAGCCGAACTGCTGCGCGAGTATCGCAGTTTAGCGCCACTGCCGCAGACCGCGCTGCAACTGGTGGCGCTCTATCACGAGCCCATCAGCCGCGGCAAGCTGGGCAAATTGCTGCTTGCGCTGGGCGCAATCACCGTGACCGCACACGCCAATACCGCCGCCGTGGGCCGCTTGATGGACCCGTTGGAGATTCAGGAGCTGGTTCACGCATTTGATGAACACAATGGCATCTACTACCGCTGCGCGCGCGCCATCGAATGGGAGGTCGTGCGGGATATTCAGGCCCGCGGCTTGTTGGCGCAGATGCGCCAAGCCATCGCCCAGCATGTGCCGAGCATTCCCCCCTGGCATTTGAACTTCGGTCGCGTCGGCTATCTGACCCATGGGCGGTTGGTGCGGGAGTTGCGCTGCGCCATTCTCAGCGGCGAGGCGGAGAGCCTTCCCTGCATCCTGGAGACCATCGTGCGGGAGTATCCGCAGCAGTGGCTGGCGGAGAACCCCATGTTGCCGATATTCGCCGAACCTTTCGATGCACCCTGGTTTGGCGCGTTGGATCCGACGATTCAGTTCACCGCGCTGCGCCATCTGTTCCAAATACGCCTGGAGGCGTTTGCCGATCTGACGCCGCTCGCGGCGATTTTGGACGCGTTGATCGCTCAGAACAGCGCCGCGGCGCTGCCGGTCCATCGCCACTGGCTGACGGTGCTGGCGCTGCTGTCCAACCAACTGGATCTGGCCGAGGCGCTTCTGACTGGTGATGTGGAGGTGGAGGCCTCGCACTGTCTGCATGGCTGGTGGTTGACGCTGTGCGGCGAGCATGACGCGGCGATTCGCCAGTTTGACAAGGCGCTCACCGTCATCCGCAAAGAGAGCCGACAACAGAAGGTCTTCCTCAACCATCCCAGCGGAATTTTCACCATTCTGGCGTTGCTGCACAGCGGTAAGCCCGAGCATCTGAAGAAGGCTGAGCGCCATCTGAACTGGCTCCATGGGCGTGAGGGTTTCGCCCATGGAGAGATCTACGATCTGCTGCGCATTCCGCTGCTTTTGTTAACGCATCAAAACACCATGGCGACCCGGCTGACCTTGAACCGCTACGCCGAATACAGCGGCATGGCGGCGCATGACGCGCGCACATTGGAAACCTTCCTACAGAACCTCGAAGCGCTCGATCAAATCGCTCTGCCGGAGTATTTCGTCCTGCTGGGGTTGCACTGGCTTGCGCCGGAGGCCGTCGCGCTGAACCAGGACTACATCGAAGCCTTTTGCGCCCACGCGACAGCCCATGGCTATGGGCTATTCAGTGATGCGCTGGCGGTGCTTGCGCCCGGAGTGGACACCGAACCTTCGGTGTGGAATCCGGTGGCGTTGATCGAGCACAAAGCGCCGTGGGAATACGCGCTGGAGCGGTTGGAATCCGAATTTCTCTCCGCCGCCGATCCGCCGCGCGCTGTGACGCCCGCCAGCGCCGATGAGCGTCTGGCGTGGGTGATCGATCCGGACGCTTACACTCAGGCGGGCTTTGTCGTCCAGCCCAAACTCCAGAAGCGCACCGCCAAAGGGGGGTGGAGCAAGGGGCGCGATGTGGCGCTCAAACGCCTGTTCACCGAGTCCGAGCAGATGCCCTGGCTGACCTCTCAGGATCACAAGGCGTGCGCCGCCATCCGCAGCAGGCAGGACTATTGGGGCAGCCGCTATGACCTGGATGACGCGCGCGCGTTAACCGAACTGGCGGGGCACCCGCTGGTGTTCTGGGCCGAGCGGATGGCGCGTCCCATCGAAGTGATGCGCCGCGAACCGCGTTTGATTGCGCGCCGGGATGGGGAGCGGGTTCGGTTGCAATTTCCCCATGAGGCGGCGGCCAACAGCGTGCGCATCGTCGAGCAGACCCCCGAGCGCTGCGTGTTCATCCGCTATGAGGCGGCGCACCAGCGTCTGGCCGAGACCCTGGGCGAAGAAGGCTTGAGGGTTCCCGCCGAGGCCTTGGACCGGGTGCAGCGGCTGCTGGGGCCGCTGGCGGCACAGGTGGAGATCGAGACCGATCTGGAGATCGACAACGCCCAGCTGCCCCATGTGGAGCCAAACGCGCAGCCGGTGATTCACTTACTGCCCGATGGCGATGGGTTGTGGGTGAAGCTGCTGGTTCAGCCCCTGGGAGAGTCGGGGCCGAGCCTGGAGCCCGGGGAGGGGACGACGACGCTCATCGCTGCTGTGGATGGCAAGCGCCAGCAGACGCGCCGCGACCTGGACGCCGAGCGCGGCGCCGCACAGGCGATCATGGCGCGCTGTCCAGCGCTGGCGGGCGACGGCTGGCAGTGGCGTTTGGATGACCCCGCCCACTGTCTGGAGTTGCTGCTGCAACTGCGTGAACTGGGCGATGACGCGCGGGTGCTGTGGCCCCAAGGGGAGTCGCTGCGGGTGGGCGAGCCGGTGGCCATGGATAAGCTGTTCCTCACCACCGAGGGCGACGCCGATTGGTTCAGTCTGGATGGTCAACTGCGTCTGCCCGAGGGCGATGTGCTGGAGATGAAGGCGCTGTTGGCGGCGCTGACGCCGCAGTCGGGGCGCTTTATCGAACTGGGCGAGGGGCGCTATCTGGCGCTGACGCGTCAGTTTGAACAGCAGTTGCGCGGCTTGGCGACGTTGGCCGAAAAGCGGGGGCGCGGGGAGCGCTTCCACCATCTGATGCTGCCGACGCTGCAGGAGATCACAGAGCAGGCGGGGGGCGTGGAGACCCATGACGGCTGGCGCGAGCGAGCGGCGCAGATTGAACGGATTCAAACCACTGAACCGGCGCTCCCCAGAACCTTCGAGGCGGAGCTGCGCCCCTATCAGGAGGTGGGGTTTCAGTGGTTGGCGCGCCTGGCTGAGTGGGGCGCAGGGGCCTGCCTGGCCGACGACATGGGGTTGGGCAAGACGTTGCAGATTCTGGCCCTGCTCACGGCGCGCGCGCCGGACGGCCCAGCGCTGGTGGCGGCGCCCACATCGGTGTGTGGCAACTGGCTCAGTGAGGCCGCGCGTTTTGCGCCGACGCTGAACATGATTCCGTTCGGTCCTGGCGACCGCGCCCAGACGGTGGCGCAGTTGGGGCCGTTCGACGTGCTGGTGTGCCCCTTCGCTCTGCTCCAGGGCGAGGCGGAGAAGCTGCAATCGGTCCACTGGCGCAGCGTGGCGCTGGATGAGGCGCAGGCGATCAAGAATCCCGCCACCAAGCGCGCTAAAGCCGCCTATGGGTTGAACGCCGACTGCCGCGTGGTCGCCACCGGCACCCCCATCGAGAACCATCTTGGCGAGTTGTGGTCGCTGTTTCGTTTTCTCAACCCCGGCCTGTTGGGCGCGCGCGAATCCTTCGCCAAGCGTTTCGCCGCGCCTATCGACCGGGGTGACGCTGATGCGCGCGCCGCCCTCCAGCGCGTTCTTAAACCCTTTATTCTGCGCCGCACCAAGAATCAAGTGCTGGACGATCTGCCGCCCAAAACCGAGATCACGCTACGCGTGGAGCCGACCCCCCAGGAGGCTGCGCTGTATGAAGCGTTGCGTCAGCAAGCCATTGAAAACCTCTCTGCGGTGGATGGCGAGAATCCGCAGGATCATGTGAATGTGCTCGCCCAGATCACCCGCTTGCGCCGCGCCTGCTGTCACCCGGAGCTGGTGGCGCCGGGACAGGGCGTTGGCGGGGCCAAACTGGAGCAGTTTGCCGAAATTGTCGCCGAGTTGCGCGACAACGGCCACCGGGCGCTGGTGTTCAGTCAGTTCGTGGATCATCTGGCCATCGTCCGTCAGTGGCTGGATGGTCAGAAAATTCCCTATCAATATCTGGATGGCGCCACGCCGGCCAAACAGCGCCAGAAGCGGGTAGCGGCGTTTCAACAAGGGGCGGGGGATCTCTTCCTCATCAGCCTCAAGGCGGGCGGTTTTGGTCTGAATCTGACCGGCGCGGACTATGTGATCCACCTGGATCCGTGGTGGAACCCGGCGGTGGAGGATCAGGCCTCCGACCGCGCCCATCGCATCGGCCAGACCCGCCCGGTGACCATCTACCGGTTGGTGATGGCGGGGGCTATTGAGGAGAAGATCATCGACCTGCACCACCGCAAGCGCAAGCTGGCCGACGAGCTGCTGGACGGAACCCACCAGGCGGAGAAACTCACCACCGAAATGCTGCTGCAACTGATCCGCGCATAACCCGGAAGGGCGTGTCCAGAATCTTCAGGCCGCCTCACTGCCGGGCGGCGGAGCGAAAATGGCGGCGACTCAACGCCCCTGCGCGAAACGCTCAAGTGATCGAAGGCGTCAAGTTCGTTGATGGTGAAGAACAACTCAAACAGGCCGCCTGATCATAGGCCATACACAACATTTGGAAATATCTCCTACCGTTTCCTCGTGCAATTGAAATAAATATGATAATTATGAGCGTGTGCACAATACAAGAATGGAGACTTCCCCTATGTCTGCGCAACAAAAACTCTCATTGGACCCGGCCCATGTGTTGGCTAAGGCCACCTTTAATGCCGCCGAAGGTTTAGGCATCTCAAAAGACGCAGCGTCACGCGTTATTGGCGTTCACAGAACGACCATCACCCGGGGAGGGATCGCGCCGGATAAGAAAGAAGGGGAGTTGGCCAAGCACTTGGTGCGTTGCTATCGCTCGTTGTATGCGCTGATGGGCGGAAATGAGCAGGATATAAAGCATTGGTGGACGTCGCCAAATCTCCATATTGGCGGCATTCCACAGGAGGTTTCCCAGAGCGTCAGAGGTCTGGTGCGCATAACAGAATATTTGGACGCGATTCGTGGCAAAGTTTGAATGGCGGGAAATCGTAGAACGCGCGCCCTTGATCACGATTCAGGGTGAGCTTTGGCGAGTCGTTGAGAGTCAGGAAGAAGTTGCGACCATGCATCTTGTCGATAGTGTGGCCGAGCAAGAGCTGCTTGAGCAGATGCTTGACGCGTCAAAGCCGCCAAATCGATCAGAAAGCTCCGGACTTCACTATCTATTGGCGACCCCGTTTCGTTATCCGCCCTTGCGGTGGGGATCACGATTCGGGTCGCGGTTTGAGCCAAGTTTGTACTATGGCTCGTTCACCATCCAGACTGCCTTGGCGGAGTGCGCCTACTATCGCCTGGTGTTTTGGGCCGGGATGGAAGTTCCACCGCCATCCAATCAGCTATTTTCCCAACATACTTCTTTCTCGGTGGATTTTGATTGCTCTCCAGGGGTGGAATTGCACCAGCCGCCGTTTCTGGAACAGCAGGATTTATTGCTTAACAAACAGGATTATCGAGCCAGTCAGCAGCTTGGAAATGCGTTGCGTCAACAAGGCGTTCAAGGTTTCAGTTATCGCTCTGCGCGTTGCCCAAACAGTGGTCTGAATGGGGCGCTGTTTACGCCGGATGCTTTGGTGAGCAATAAACCAAAGGAGAAACAGGCATGGGTATGCACGGTGACTGGAAGCTGCGTTGAGTTCAAATGTATGGAAGGTCGCGGCGGGGCGTCTGCAACGTTTGCCGCCGCGGCATTTTTTGTCGGCGGCGAAATTCCCGTGCCGGCGGCGTAGGGCGTTGTGCAAATCGGGGAGGGGGCGGATCGTCTTACGCCGCCCTGGCGCGTTTTCGAGTGCGGCTCCCCGCAGGCTTCCTATGCCTAAGGGGCCGCGAAGTAAAATGCTGTGCGAAATAGGATTCTCGATAGATCTGGAGCAGTCTGTGTTCTCCAACGATACCGAAATTTTCAAAGCCAATATGGATGCCTGGCTTCAAGGGGTCAGACCAGCCTGGGTGAATCTGACGCACGAGGAAATCAGGAGGCTTAACGCGCCCTATGGTTCCGACGAATCGCCCCTTCGCATCGCCAAAGATCTACCCCAGGAGACGCTCCACGGTTCTCTCATTCTCCAGCACGCCCTGTTGGTGCTGAGGCGTATTGCAGCCTCTGACGGCGTCAAGTTGACGCCGAAGGGAAATTTGAACCGCAAATTCGTGGCCGAGATGCTGGATGCGTTCTCTTGGGAGCGTTACAACAAGGAGCGGATTCTCAGTGTCTGTAAGGTGGTAAACGAGGAGGATCTTTTCCCTCTTCACCTGATTCACATCCTGCTCAAGCTCACCAAACTGGTCCGCAAATACAAAGGCTCTCTGCGCATCTCTTCCAGCGGCAAGCAGATCCTGCAAGCAGAGGCGCACGGCTTGCTGCAAGGTCTGCTGTTTGAAACCTTGATCAGTCAATTCAACCTAGCCTATCTCGATCGGGCGGAGCTTGAACATTTCATCCAGCCGCAAATCCAACAGATTCTGCTGCTTATCGGCAGAAGCGCCGATGGCTGGATCACGCCCATCCGGCTGATGCGACAAACCGTTATGCCAATACCTGAGCTGTTTGACATGCGGCACGATCTTTCCGACTACATGTTTGCAGCCCAAGTGACGCAACCACTGGTCTGGTTTGGCGTTCTGGAGCAGCGGCAGATGGGCGCTAACGATGACGCCTTTGGCCGAAACACGGAAATCAGGAAAATGCCATTGTTTGAGCAAATGATTGACTTTATGGCATTCAGGAAGGCGCTCTAGCGCAGCTCACCACGAAGATCACGCCACCGCAGGATCAAATTGATGCAATCCATCGCAAAGCGTATTGCCGAGGAGCTCTCGGTCAAAATCTCCCAGGTTGAGGCCGCCATCGCCCTGCTGGACGAAGGTTCGACGGTTCCCTTTATTGCCCGTTACCGCAAGGAAGCCACCGGCGGGCTTACCGACACCCACTTGCGCGATTTGCATGAACGCCTCGGGACGTTGCGAGACCTGGAGGCGCGTCGTGTGACAATTCTGGGTGCGCTCAAGGAGATGGGCAAACTCACGCCCGAACTGGAGCGCTCCGTGCTTGGGGCGCAAACGCGCACGCGGTTGGAGGATCTCTATCTTCCGTACCGTCCCAAACGCCATACCAAGGCGTCCAAAGCGCGAGAGGCCGGGCTTGAGCCCTTGGCCATGGCGCTGCTGGACAACCCGCAGAACGCGCCGGAAAAGGCGGCGGCGGCGTTTGTGAATGCCGATAAAGGCGTTGCCGATGTCCAGGGCGCCCTCGACGGCGCGCGCGATATCCTCATTGAGGTCATGGGCGAGGACGCTGATTTGATCCAGCGGTTGCGGGAGATCGCCTGGAGTCAGGGAACGCTACGCAGTCAGGTCGTCAAGGGCAAGGAGCAGGAGGGGGCCAAGTATGCCGACTACTTCGATTTCTCCCAGCCGGTCGCGAGCCTGCCGTCCCATCGCATATTGGCCATTCTGCGCGGGCACAAAGAGGGGATGCTGCGCCATTCCATGGCGTTGAAGGGCGATGACGAAACCCCCGCCAATCGCCTCAATCCCAGTGAGAGCGAAATCGCCAGCCGATTTCGCGTGCGCAACCAGGGCCGCCCAGGGGACGCCTGGCTGCTCGATACGGTGCGTCAGGCGTGGCGCAAGAAGATTCGTGCAAACATTGAGTCCGATCAGGTGAAGCGCCTGATGGAAGCGGCTCATATCGAGGCGATCCGGGTGTTTGCAGGCAACCTGCGCGATTTGCTTCTGGCCGCCCCGGCTGGCGCTGTGTCGGTGCTGGGGCTTGATCCGGGTTTGCGCACCGGGGTCAAGGTGGCGGTGGTGGACGCCACGGGCAAAGTGGCGACGACAGGCGTGATCTATCCCCATGCGCCGCAGAATCGTTGGCGGGAGTCATTGGATCAGTTGGCGCGCTGGGCGCAGACATTCCACGTAAAGCTGGTGAGCATCGGCAACGGCACAGCCTCCCGCGAAACGGCCAAACTGGTCTCCGAACTGGCGCGCTTGCGCCCGGAGTTGGGCATTGTCAGCGTGATTGTGAATGAGGCGGGCGCTTCGGTCTACTCCGCTTCGGCGTTTGCCGCCCAGGAGCTGCCGGATATGGATGTCTCCCTGCGTGGGGCGGTCTCCATCGCCCGTCGGCTGCAAGACCCATTGGCGGAATTGGTCAAGATTGAGCCCCAGGCCATCGGCGTTGGTCAGTATCAGCACGACGTTGACGCCAAGCGACTGGCCAATAGCTTGACCGGCGTGGTCGAAGATGCGGTGAACGCCGTTGGCGTCGAGGTCAATACGGCCTCTGCGCCGTTGCTGGAGTGCGTCTCCGGGCTCTCCAGCACGCTGGCGCAGAATATCGTCGATTTCCGCGACGCCAACGGCCCCTTCAAGAGCCGCAAGCAACTCCTCAAAGTGGCCCGTTTTGGTCCCAAAGCGTTTGAACAGGCGGCGGGGTTCCTGCGCATTCGCAATGGCGCCACGCCACTGGACAACTCGGCGGTGCACCCGGAGTCCTATTCCCTGGTGGAGCGGATTGTGGACAAAACCGGCATGTCCCTGAAGCAGATCATCGGCAACCGTGAGGTGCTGGGCAATCTGCGGCCAGCGGATTTTGTGGATGGTCAGTTTGGCGAGCCCACTGTGCGCGACATCCTGGCCGAGTTGGAAAAACCGGGCCGCGATCCGTGTCCGGAGTTCCGCACCGCCAACCTGCGCGAGGGGGTGGAGGCCATCACCGACCTGAAGCCGGGCATGATCCTGGAGGGAACCGTCACCAACGTGACCAACTTTGGCGCGTTTGACCGGAAGGCGCGCGCCCTGCCTTGTTGGGCGCGCGCCAGCTCCCCTCACGGATATTGGCTTTGGAAGCGGAATCCTGCGCATCCGATTAATAGGGCTAGTTATAACCAGAGTTGAAAAATTAAGCATTCTGTTTTGAGGATGAAAGAGACTCGATTGTGCAATTCTGATTTTGAACCACTATAGCTCATGATCAGGGCGTCGACAGTATCGGCATCGTGTATCAGCGCATGGATGTGGCCGAACAATCCCAGCCGGATGACAGGCAGGGGAATATGATACCAAATTATTCAACATAATGCGCCTTATGCGCTGTTTTTATCGGGATTATTCCGTCACTCTCCACAAACCCCACGAACCAAACAAACCTCCAAACCCTGTTTCCAGCGCACAGCGCTGGCGGTCACTGGCCAACCAAACCTCACAAACCATCCAAACCCCAAACCGTTGCGTGCGTGTCTGGACATGGCGGACCAAACCCATTGTACAAACTCACCCAGCCAACCAAACCCCGTGACAGGCTGTTCTCTCGCCTGCCTGCATCGCCAGGCCGACGCATGCCTCTGGTCATTGCGCATGCTGGCGCTATTCCCAATAAGAATGACATAGGATTCCCAATGGTTTGCGTAAATCGCGCTTGATCTTGTCGCCCGCGGATGCCACTTTTGCACAGCGTCCATTGGCGAGATTGACCCGGCGACGGTGGTCGGACGCCAGCCCATGGACGGCAAAAAAACCTGTTGCATGCTACTCAACCACCGCCTGTGCTCAAGGCCGCACAGGGCAAACAACTCGCGGCTAACCCCGCGCACAGCGCGCGGCGAAGCGCCCAGAGAGCCGGTTTATGGATGTATTTGCGTTTCGGGGGTCTGTTCCGGCAGGGGGCGAAATGACACGCTAAGCGATTTGTCAAGCGCCAAGAGAGATCAAATTTCTTTGCTCAAGACTTTTTCCGGTGTCTTTTGACGATATCCATCACCGTGTTTTTACTGATGCCCAGATCTCGGGCAATCCAGCGATAGCTCCTTCCCTCCTCAACGGCCTGTAACACCTTGGGAGCCAGCTTGTCAGACTTGGGTCGGGTTCCGAGTTGTCGTCCGAGCTTTTGACCTCGCGCCCTGGCCGCCGCCAAGCCAGATTTCACTCGTTCACTGAGCAGGTCCCGCTCAAACTGCGCAATCCCGGCCAGCATGGTGGCCATCATTCTCCCATGGGGCGTCTCCAACTCGAAGGTCATGCCGGACATGGCCACCACCGAAACCTTCCAGCCTGCCAATTGATCAAGCGTTGCCAAAAGGTCCTGAGTGGAGCGCCCCCAGCGCGATAGCTCTGAAACCAGCACCGCATTGATCTGGCGCGCTTGCGCCAGCGCCATAACTTGGTTACGGGCGGAGCGGTTGGATTTGGTTCCGGAGGCGGTTTCCTTGAACAGGCCCACCAACTCATAGCCGCCGCGCTGGGCAAAGGCGGTCAGCTCCTGGATCTGCCGTTCACAGGATTGATCCGAGGTGGAAACCCGGGCATAGATGACGGCGCGCTGTCCCAATTGAACCCTCCTGGATTCCGCCCTTGCAACTCGTTGATTCCTCAGGCCTCATTCTTGTCTGAAACAGGCTAAAGATCAACTGGGACATTTTTCAATGCCGAGACGCCACATCCTGACCGAACGCCAGCGCGCGGCGCTGCGGGATCTTCCTACGGACGAAGCCTCACTGCTGGAACACTACACATTGGCTGATGATGATCTGGAGAACATCCGCCAACGCCGCCGCCCGGAGAATCGGCTGGGATTCGCGTTGCAACTTTGCGCGCTACGCTATCCAGGCCGCGCCCTTTCTCCTGGAGAATGTATTCCGACGGAAGTTTTGCAATTTATCGGCGCTCAATTGGGCATTACAGGAGAGGCCTTGCTGTCTTATGCTGAGAGACGGCAAACACGCCAAGAGCATATGGAGGCTCTGCGCTCAATCTATGACTACCGGACATTCTCAGGCAGGGGCGCGCGTGATCTGAAGGGCTGGCTTGACCGCCAAGCCGAAGATGCGCGTTCCAATGAAGACCTGGCGCGCCGATTGGTGGAGCGCTGCCGCCAGACACACATCATTTCGCCCGGCCTCTCAACCATTGAGCGGCTATGCGCCAACGCCTTGGTGGCTGCTGAACGTCGAATCGAAGCGCGGATAGCCGACCGACTGGACGCGAACATCCGTGAGGCTCTTGAGAGCCTGCTTTCTGAAATGGTCGATGATCGCCTGACCCGATTCGTCTGGTTGCGGCAATTCGAACCGGGGCATAACTCGGCGGACGCCAACCGCCTGCTGGACCGCTTGGAGTTTCTGCAAAGGCTCCATCTTCCTGAGGACATCATAGCGTGCGTTCCGCCGCACCGGATCTCCCGGCTCAGGCGGCAGGGAGAGCGCTACTTCGCTGATGGCGTGCGTGATCTCTCCGATGATCGGCGACTGGCCATTGTTGCGGTCTGCGTCGTGGAATGGCGGGCAGGGATCTGCGACGCGCTGATTGAAACCCATGACCGAATTGTAGGGAAAACCTGGCGCGAAGCCAAAAAGCTCTGCGAAACCCGTGTAGATGACGCTAAATCCTCAGTCCAGCAAACCTTGAAAGCCTTTGTCAATTTGGGCGAGGCCCTGTTGGAGGCCCAGGGCGATGGCGCTTCGCTTGAACAGGCTGTCTCAACGCACCTGGGGTGGAGCGATTTGCGTGACCTGGTAGCCGTCGCGGCGCGTCTGACCAATACGATGGCCGCCAACCCCTTATCCCATGTGGGGCGGGGATATCACCGTTTCCGACGCTATGCGCCGCGCATGCTCAAAGCTCTTGAACTTCAAAGCGCGCCAGTCATGCAGCCTTTGTTGCATGCGGTCCATTTGATCCGGGATGGTGGGCCGCATGACCGCTCAATGGACTTTCTACGCCAAGCCTCGAAATGGCGCCGCTATCTTGATGCCCAGTCCGATGCGGATGGAAAGCTGTGGGGGGTCGCGGTTCTGTTCCATCTGCGCGATGGCTTTCGATCCGGGGACATCTGGCTGAAACACTCCCGGCGCTATGCTGATCTGAAACAGGCCCTTGTTCCCCCGCACGCCATTGCCGCCAACATCCGACTGACAATGCCAATGGACCCTGGCCAATGGCTGGCTGACCGACGCGCCAGATTGGACAGCAACCTGAATCGGCTGGCGCAGGCCGCGCGCGTTGGGGCCATCCCCGGCGGCGGCATTGAAGAGGGCGTGCTGCATATCGACCGGTTGGCGGCCAACCCGCCAGAAGGGGCGGAAGAGCTGGTTCTTGATCTGTATAAGCGTATCCCGGAAACGCGCATCACTGATTTGATGATAGAGGTGGACGCCATCACCGGATTTACAGACGCATTCACGCATCTGCGCACAGGCGCGCCATGCAAAGATAAAGTTGGATTGCTCAATGTGTTATTGGCCGAAGGGATCAACCTCGGTCTGAGCAAGATGGCCGAGGCGTCAAACACGCATGAATACTGGGAGTTGACGCGCCTGTCCCGTTGGCATGTGGAAAGCGAGGCGATGAACCGTGCGTTGGCCATGGTGATTGAAGCGCAAGCGCAACTGCCCATGGCGTCGTTCTGGGGCATGGGCGTGACGGCATCCAGTGATGGCCAGTTCTTCTCCGCTGCGCGACAAGGCGAGGCGATGAATCTGGTCAACGCCAAATATGGCCGTGAACCGGGGCTCAAGGCCTATACCCACGTATCCGATCAGTTCGCTCCCTTTGCCACGCAGACCATTCCCGCCACCGTCAGCGAAGCCCCCTATATTCTGGATGGATTGCTCATGAATGAGACCGGTCGGCAAATCCGCGAGCAGTACGCCGACACCGGCGGCTTTACCGATCATGTGTTTGCTGTCACTTCACTATTGGGCTACAAATTTATTCCACGTATCCGGGACTTACCCTCCAAACGTCTCTACGCTTTCAACCCCGGCGCTGTCCCGAAGGAACTGCTGGGATTGATCGGCGGCAAGATCAAGGAAGAGCTGATTGCGGCCAACTGGCCGGACATTTTACGCATCGTGGCCACCATGGCGGCTGGAACCATGGCTCCCAGCCAGATCCTGCGCAAGCTGGCCTCTTATCCCCGACAGAATGAGTTGGCCGTTGCCCTGCGCGAAGTCGGGCGCATTGAACGCACGCTGTTCATCATCGATTGGGTTTTGGACGCCGATATGCAGCGCCGCGCCCAGATTGGCCTGAACAAGGGGGAATCCCACCATGCTCTGAAAAACGCCTTGCGGATAGGCCGTCAGGGGGAAATTCGGGACCGGACGAGCGAAGGTCAACATTACCGCATGGCGGGTCTGAATTTGCTCGCAGCAATCGTGATTTACTGGAATACAGCCCGATTGGGAGAAGCTGTGGCGCAAAGAAAACGCACCGGGTTGCCGGTTCCACCCGAACTCCTGGCGCACATCTCGCCTCTCGGGTGGTCCCATATCCTGCTCACGGGTGAATACAGATGGCCAAAAAAGCGGTGAGCAATCCTTAGCGTGTCATTTCGCCCCCTACCGGATCAGACCCCTTAGAGAGCGTTTTGAAGCGTGTCCGAGGGTTGGCCACCTTCAAGCCCTTCCAACCATTCTTTGCTTTCAACACCATCGAGAACGTTTCCCATGACTTCGCTACCGGTTGGCGTGCCATGAGCGGGAGTGCTTTTCAGGTGGCTTGATTTATCACCTATTTCCTTGGTACATTTTTGTATGTCTTGAGCATAATTAGGCAGTTCAGTAAACCACCGGCTCTGCCGGTGAGACTTGAAAAGGCTATGCCGTTCCAGCGAGAAGAAAGACGATTCCTCCTGAGGAAAGCCCCGAATGGGGAGGAGGAATCGCCATGCGAGATTGGCAAAGTCTATCCCACGTGAAGTGGGAATGTAAGTACCACGTTGTGTTTGTGGCCAAGTACCGGAAGAAAGTGCTTTTTGGTCGATTGCGCAAGGAAGTCGGCCAAATTCTGCGGCAGTTATGCCGACAGAAGGGCGTAGAACTGGTTGAAGGGCATGCCATGAAGGATCATGTCCATTTGGTTCTGAGTGTACCGCCCAAGTTCAGCATTGCGATGGTGGTTGGATATCTGAAGGGGAAATCAGCGATCCATATCCATCGTCGAGCGCATGGGCTGAAGCAAGGGTTTACGGGTAAGCACTTTTGGTCACGAGGCTATTGTGTGAGCACCGTAGGTTTGGATGAAAAGACCGTCCGAGAGTATGTGAGACATCAGGACGATCAGGATCATCAAGCCGAGCTAAACTTTAATCTCTGAGGGTCAAATTCCCCGCCGCTTGCGGCGTTGAAAGGTAGATGACCCACGGCTCTTGTCGCCGTTAGGCGGTGAGAGCCGTCATGATCTTTTCGTGTCCATACCCCGCTGCTTGCGGCGGGGTGGTTGATTCAATATTCTGATAAATTTAGAATGAAAATTGAAGTTTATTGGAACGGATCATTTATTAGAGAGAATCGTTATAATGTTGATGGAGAACTAACAGTTAATGGCGATGGCTCTAATGTGAATTTCTCTCAATCTTACGCAAATGAAAACGTTAAAGACTTAGCGTTTTTAAAGGGTTTTTGATAGGTACTGTAGCTTTAGGTGTATTAGCAACGGAGCAATAATTGTTAACAAGCCTTTTCCCATATAATATATTCTTACTTCTTTGACGTTTGTGGATAATTAGCTAAGCTAAAAGTATGAAAGCCTCAGAGAGGAGAACCGGTATGGACATGATGATCCATTTCCCCGATGCCGTGAGTGAAAAACTACAAAACCTCGATGATGTGAATCTATTCGTGGTATCCGTGGTTCAAGAGGCTTTGGTGGAACGCCGTGACCTGGAGCAATGGCAAAGGGAAAAGATTGAACAAGCCGTTGCACGGGCCGACAGTGGGCGAGGAGAGTTTGTGGACCACGATTCTGTCAAAAATTGGCTTTCCTCATGGGGAACAGACCAGGAAACCGCACCACCAAAACCCATGCCTGGTCGCTAACCCCATATGCCTATGATCGTCAAATGGCTTGATTCAGCGATTGCCGACCTTGCTGAGATCCGCACCTATATTGCTCAGGATAATCCTGATGCTGCCAGTATGGTAGCCGACAGGATTGTGCAAATTACGGATCATTTGAAGGATTATCCGAATATCGGGAAAACCAGTCAAATCAGCAATGCCCGTGAACTGGTCATTGCTGGTATCCCTTACAAACTTGTTTATCGTGTTACCAGTAACACCGTTGAAATCCTCACGGTTTTCCATACCTCTAGGAAACCAAATCCATAAAAGCGCTGAAATTGCGATTTTAGACGTTTTCCTTTCAGGGTCTCCCTCTATACCTTTCCGACTAGAAACGCTCCTGTAGCCTCAAATTTCGCCTCCCTCCGACGGGTTTAGGGAACAGACTTGCTGAACTGGTTGCAAGTTTTAGTGCTGACAAAAGTCTCGGATATTGATCAGTGTGTAGGCCATGAGCTTGAAGCCCAGATGTCGCCACTGGATATGCTCAAAGCGGATCAGCAAGCGTTTGAATTTGTCCTCCCATGCGAAGGTTCGTTCTACACGCTGGCGTAAGGCGTAGGTCGCCTGCGTATTCCGGCGCAAAGCGGCCACTGATTCCGATCGAAAGCGGCCACCCATTCCGATGCAAAACGGCCACTGATTCCGATTCAATCCGGCCACCCATTCCGACGTAAGGCGGCCACCCCGTCGAAGGGGGAAATCTCAGGAGCGATCAAGACGCGGATAACCCGGCATACTCCAATTCTTTCTCATCATTTCATGAGGGAGGCTGGAGATGCCCAACCAGAGGTTATCCATGCGCAAGATCAAAGAAATCCTGCGACTGAAATGGGAATCCCGCTTGAGCAATCGGCGTATAGCCGAAAGCGCGAGCATTGGGCGGACCGCAGTCTCCGAATATCTGTCCAGGGCCAAAAGCGCAGGCCTTTCCTGGCCTTTGCCAGAGAATCTGGACGATGCGGCGCTTGAGCGCCTGCTGTTTCCTGAGCCCGCGCTGCGCGCCGTCGCACAGCCCTCATTGCCACACTGGTCCCATATCCATCAGGAGTTGAAGCGCAAGGGCGTCACCCTGACTTTACTCTGGGATGAGTATAAACAGCGCCATCCCGAGGGGCTGCAGTACAGCCGCTTCTGCGAACTCTACCGAGAATGGCGCAGCGGCATCGACTTGGTGATGCGTCAGGAGCATCGCGCCGGAGAGAAACTCTTCGTCGACTATTGCGGCCAAACCATCCCCATTACCGATCGCGTCACCGGGCAAACATTCAACGCCGAAATCTTTGTCGCCGTACTGGGCGCCAGCAACTACACCTTCGCCGAAGCGACGCGATCCCAGGCCTTGCCCGACTGGATTGGCTCCCACGAACGCGCTTTTCACTTCTTCGACGGCGTCCCGGAGTTGGTCGTGCCGGACAATCTGAAATCAGGCGTCAGCAAAGCCTGCCGATATGAACCGGACATCAACCCCACTTACCACGACCTGGCGATTCATTACGGAACCGCTGTCATTCCCGCCCGAGTGCGCAAGCCCCGGGATAAATCCAAGGCGGAAGTTGGCGTCCAACTGGTGGAGCGCTGGATTCTTGCCCGTCTGCGCAATCACACGTTCTTCAGCATTCAGGAACTCAACGAGCAGATCCGGCGACTGCTGATTATTTTCAACGACCGTCCATTCAAAAAGCTCCCCGGATCTCGTCGGTCCGCTTTTGAGTCCATTGATCGCCCAGCTCTTAAGTCGCTGCCGATTCAGCGTTTTGTCTTCGCAGAATGGTCAACAGCCCGAGTCAATATTGACTACCACATTGAGTTGGATGGCCATTACTACAGCGTCCCCCACGCATTGGCGCGCAAACGGCTGGACATCCGTTACACCGCCAACACGGTGGAGTGCTTCCATCGCGGGAAACGAGTCGCCAGCCACCCCCGCAACCACGTCAAAGGTCGCCACACCACCACGTCGGAGCACATGCCTGAATCCCACCGGCGTCATGCCCATTGGACGCCGTCACGGATCATCAGTTGGGCGCATGAAAGCGGTCCTCACGTCGCCAAACTGGCCACTCACATCATCGAGAACCGCCCTCATCCAGAGCAGGGATTCCGCTCCTGCCTGGGCATCATTCGCTTGGCGAAGAAATATGGCCCAGAGCGCGTGGACGCCGCCTGTGCAAGAGCCTTGGCCATCGGCGGCCCCACATACAAAAGCGTCAAATCGATTCTGCAAAGCAATCTCGACCAGCAGCCCTTGCCAGAACCCGAGCCAAAGACGCCATCCATCCAGCACAACAACCTGCGCGGCGCAGGTTATTTCCACTGACGCCTATACCGGAGATCACCTCATGCTCAATCATCCAACCATCGACAAATTGAAATCCATGCGTTTGAACGGCATGGCCACCGCCTTGATCGAGCAAATGCAGACATCTACAGCAGACGAACTCTCCTTCGAAGAAAGGCTCGGTCTGCTGGTTGACCAGGAATGGACCGCGCGTGAAAACAGCCGACTGTCAATGGCGCCCGAAAAATGCAGCACCATGGCGCCGCAATAATGCATCACTTGGGCATTGGTTGGGCGCGTAGCGCACAACGGGGTTTGCCGTTTTCCTTTGTCTTTAAAAAAACGAACAAAAACATCTTTTCAACACACTTGAGATTCAGAATGAGGGAGAGGCGGCAGACCTGTGGGAAACGTGTTTTCGTTTTCCACAGGGATAGCGGAGCGTCCGCCTCTCCCGGAGCCGCAAGTGGGCAGGATCGCCAGTTTCAGGAAGGGTCGGTTTTGCTATTTGAGCAGGAAGCTTTTGTTTCTGCAGCGCGCTTTTGCCGTTTGCTTTGATTCAGTCGATAGCTTTCGCCGTTCATCTCCAGGATGTGGACATGATGGGTCAACCGATCCAGCAGGGCGCCGGTGAGGCGCTCGGAGCCGAAGACCTCCGTCCACTCCTCGAACGGCAGGTTGCTGGTCACCATCACTGAACCCTGCTCATAGCGCTGGCTGATCACCTCAAAGAGCAGCTCAGCCCCCGTTTTGGAGAGTGGGACGAAGCCCAATTCGTCGATGATCAACAGCTTGTGTTTACTCAACTGACTCTGGAAACGCTGCAGCCGCTTTTCGTCGCGCGCCTCCATCAACTGGTGTACCAGCGACGCAGCAGTGGTGAAGCCAACCGCCAACCCCTGCTGACAGGCGGCCAGGCCCAATCCCAACGCAATATGGGTTTTCCCGGTTCCGCTGTTGCCCAAGGCGATGATATTGGCTCGGCGCTGAATGTATTCGCAACGCGCCAGCTCCATCACCAGAACCTTGTTCAATGAGGGCATGGCCAGGAAATCAAAGGAGTCCAGGCTCTTGATGGTGGGAAACCGGGCTTGTTTGATACGTCGCTCCACCATGCGCCGCTCCCGCTCAATCAACTCCAGTTCGCTCAGTCGCAGCAGGTATCGGCTATGATCAACGCCTTCCGCCGCGCACTGTTTGGCGATCTTTTCATATTCTCGATAAAATGTGGGCAGTTTGAGCGCTTTGAGGTGGTGCGCCAGGAGGATCTGCGGAGAGTCGTTCATGGTTGCTCTCCTGACGTCAACGCGGCGTAATCCCTGGCGGATGTACGCGCCACATGCACTTCGGGCAAAAAGGGATATCGGGACAGATCCAAACGGAGCGGACGTTGTTCAATGTGCCGGATCAGCAGATGTTTGACCGCCTCAAAGCCAATGGCGCCCAACTTCAACGCCTGTTGCACGGCAAAATGGACCTGTTCAAAGGAGAACGTCTCCAATAGGCGCAGAACCTGAATATATTCCCGCTTGCCCTTTTTACCCAGGCGGGACTCCATCAGACGGCGCAAGGTGGCGAACTCATCTGGCAGTTCCCATCCTTGCAACGGGGCGGCTTGATCCAGCGCCCTGGGTTTCTCCTCCAGCAGCGCCAGATAGTGCAAGGGGTCATAGATGGCGTCCTCACGCGCATAGGAGCGTGGATGCCGGGCAATCACCTCAGCGCCACAGGCGATCACCACTTCGTGGATGTAGCCCCGCACCTGCACATCGTGAAAGCCATAACGCACCGGAACCGAATAGTCATTGGTTCGATAGCGCACCAGCGCCTGGGATGTGACCTTGGCGCTCACCTTCTCGCAAGCGTCGTAGGGAATTGGCGGCAGCGGCAGGAACGCCGCCTGGTCTGTGGAAAATCGTTCTCCGATACTCCGCTGACAGCCTCGCAATGTCTGTTGACGACGCTCCAGGCATTTCTGGCGCAGGTGAGCGTTGAGCGCATCAAACGATTCAAAGCGGGGAGCCGGGACCATGAAGTTGCGTCGGGCGTAGCCGACCAGCCCCTCGACCTTGCCTTTGTCGTTACCTCGCGCCGGGCGGCCAAAGCGGCTATCGAACAGGTAATGGGATTGCAGCCGGATCATCTCTTCGGTCAGATCTCGGCGACCATCCCGGTAAACTTTGACCACGGCGATGCTGGTGTTGTCGTACAGAATGCTTTGGGGAACGCCGCCGAAGTGATCACAGGCGGCGTTATGCCCCGCACAAAACGCTTCCGTGGTTTCCGCGGGGAAGCCCATAACGAAGCTGTCGTCGCTGTAGGGCAGACTCATACAGAAAAAGTGGATCTTGCGCTCCACGCCGCCGATCACGCCGTGCGTTTGCCCAAAGTCCACCTGGGCGTGTCCGGGCGCATGGCTGAGGGGAACAAACTTCTCTTTCAGATGCAGACGCTTGCCGCGCACATACTCCTTGACCGCGCCATATTTCCCGTCGTAGCCGTATTCATCGCACAGCCGTTCATATATCCGCTGCGCGGTGTGGCGCTCCTTCTTGATCTTCTCCAGATCGTTCTTGAGAATCTGATCTATGAACCCCGGTGAACGGCCCCAGTTTGGGCAATCGGACCGGCTTGCTCCGCTGGTAGCCTGGCGGCTCAGGGTTCTCCATCATTTTGCGCACGGTGCGCGGATCCAGCTCAAAGGCCTCCGCCGCCTTGCGCTTGCTCATCCCGCCTCTGGTTACCGCCAAACGCACTTCTCTGTACATGCTTACTGAATACATCCTCCCACCCCCTGACCCGGAAACTCTATGACTGAGTTTTCTGAGTTAGAGAGCTTTTTCTGGTGTGGGATTTTTGGACCGCCATTTTTGGACGATCCAAGCTGTTTCAGTGATGCATTTTTACGGCGCCATTCTCACCCATGACCGAATTGTAGGGAAAACCTGGCGCGAAGCCAAAAAGCTCTGCGAAACCCGTGTAGATGACGCTAAATCCTCAGTCCAGCAAACCTTGAAAGCCTTTGTCAATTTGGGCGAGGCCCTGTTGGAGGCCCAGGGCGATGGCGCTTCGCTTGAACAGGCTGTCTCAACGCACCTGGGGTGGAGCGATTTGCGTGACCTGGTAGCCGTCGCGGCGCGTCTGACCAATACGATGGCCGCCAACCCCTTATCCCATGTGGGGCGGGGATATCACCGTTTCCGACGCTATGCGCCGCGCATGCTCAAAGCTCTTGAACTTCAAAGCGCGCCAGTCATGCAGCCTTTGTTGCATGCGGTCCATTTGATCCGGGATGGTGGGCCGCATGACCGCTCAATGGACTTTCTACGCCAAGCCTCGAAATGGCGCCGCTA